>JAFAHP010000442.1 GCA_019237175.1 Alphaproteobacteria bacterium | reverse complement strand
GTCGTTCCGGTGTTGACCAGCCTCGATGATGCGGCCGTGCACAATCTTGGATACGCCGCAGGCGTTCGCGAGCTAATCATCGCAGGTGCCAAAACCGCGTGGGCTTGCGGCTGCGATGGGATCATCGCGGCGCCGCGGGACATGCCGCATGCCATCCGAAAGGCGGCGAATGCCCCGGACTGCTGGTCGTGACCCCGGGCGTGAGGTTGGCGAGCGCTGCACGCGACGATCACAAACGTTCGGGAACGCCGGCGGAGGCGATCACCGCCGGGGCCGATTATCTCGTCGTCGGCCGACCGATTGTCCGGAGCGCCGATCCCGCCGCCGCTGCCGTCGAGATCATTGCGGAGATGCGGAGCGCCATCTAATCGCAGGTTATATTGCCGTCCAACGGCGGCGAAGCTCCGCACGATGGCGCAACAGCCAATAGAGCGCGACCAGCGTGTGGCCGTTCTCGATAGCGCCCTGGTCGAGTAGGGCTTCGATCTCCGCAATGGTCTTGACGACGCTGCGGATGTCTTCGCCCTCTTCCGCAGCACCATGCACCCCGCCGGCGGCGCTCGCATCGATGCGCGCACAAAACAAAAAAACGCTCTCGTCCGACGCGCCGCAAGAAGGCAGATAGCGCTGGATTGGGATCACCTCTCCGGTGACCCTCAGACCGGTCTCCTCATATGTCTCGCGCGCAGCAACGGTTTCGGGAGCTTCGTCGCCGTCCACAAGCCCGGCAACGACTTCGAGCAGCCATGGCGCCCCACCCGCCACCAGCGCCGGGAGACGGAATTGTTCGATCAGCACGACGGCGTCGCGATCAGGATCGTAGAGCACGATCGCCGCGGCCGCCCCACGCCGCAAAATGTCATAGGTGTGAGGCGTACTCCACTCACCGGAGAAAAGCCGGTGTCGAAAGCGGACCGTATCGATCCGCAAGAAGCGTTTGAATGGGGTCGTCGTCTCAATGATCTCGACATCGGGGTGGACGAGCCCGTGATGCGGAGCAGCTTTGCTCAACGAGCGGCTCCGGTTGCCGCGGCAGCCGGCGGCACAGCGAGGGCCTGCGGATGACGCAGCAGGCGGATCGTGAACTCGGTGAATTTCCCCTCATGGCTGTCGACCGCTATTGTACCCCCGTGCTCCTGTACAATGATGTCATAGCTGATCGACAGGCCGAGACCAGTGCCCTCGCCGCTCGGCTTGGTGGTAAAGAACGGTGAAAAAACTTGATTGAGCATCGCCGGCGGAATACCGACGCCATTGTCACGTACGCGTATTTCAGCCCCTTCGTGTACACTGAAGGTTGTGACCCTTACGGTCGGGGCATAGTGGCTCTCCCCGCTCTCACGGCGACGCTTGCTGACCGCGTAAAAGGCGTTGCCAAAGAGGTTCAGAAACACCCGGGTTATGTCCTGCGGCACAAGTTCGATCGGCCCGATATCGGGCGCGAAATCGCGCTCGACGGTGGCACTGAAGTTCTGGTCTTGGGCGCGCGCGCCATGAAACGCCAAGTTCAACGCATCGTCGATCAGTTCGTTGAGATCACTCTGCCGGCGCTCGCCGCTGCCGCCGCGCGAATGCAACAGCATGCTGGTGACAATACCGTCGGCGCGGCGGCCGTGCTCGACAATCTTGGCGAGATTGGAATCGAGGGTTGTCACCAACTCCTCCAAATCGTCACTCGCCCCCATGTCGCCTGTGGCGGCGGGCACGGTGGTGGTGTCCTTCAACTCGTCGAGCAATTCGCGCGACAATTCGGCAAAGTTGTTGACGAAGTTGAGCGGGTTTTTAATCTCGTGGGCGATGCCGGCGGCTAACTGACCGAGTGAAGCCATCTTTTCCGCTTGAATCAAACTGGCCTGCGCCGACTTGAGTTGTTCGTGGGCCGCGCGCAGGTCGACTTCACGCCGGCGCTGCTCCTCGAACAGTTTGGCGTTACGCACCGCAAGAGCGGACTGGATGGCAAAGGCTTCCACAAGCCTGACGGTCTCGTCAGAGAAATTACCGGACTCACGGCGAACCACGATGAGGCCACCGAGAATCGTCTGCTCGTGCAATAAGGGAGCCGCCAACAGCGAACGATAACCGAACCGATCGAGCAGCTGGTCACGCCCCGGGACGCCAATACTGCCTGGCTCGCGCAGGTCCGGGATCTGCACCGGTGCGCGCTCGATCGCGGCGTGGCCGACCGCACCTTCGCCATACCCGATCGGGCGCGCCTTTAGCCGCTCCGCTACTTCAGGCTCGGTGCCGTGACCCATCCGAAAGTGGTACTCTTGCGTCGTATTGTCGTATTCGTAGATCCAGCCCGCCGCCGCCCCGGAAAATTCAACGGCACGGGCAACTACGAGGCCGAGTACTACTTCGAGATCGAGGGTGGAACCGACCGCTCGCCCGACCGCGCGCAACGCCTCGAATTCAGCCAGCGTGTGCCGCAGTTCCTCAAGAGTATCGCGAAATGCGGCGAGCGTACGCGCCATGGTGCCGATTTCGTGGGGGCCCGCGGGCGGCATCGCGATGGCGGTATCGCCGGCATTGAGACAGTTCATCGCGGCTACCAGCCGGCGCAGCGGCACGGCGATGGATCTCAGAACGAAAAAGGTCAGAACTGCGCCGACCGCGATCGCAACGCCGGCAACAATCCGCGAGATGACGGTCGCTGCTCTCGCTGCCGCAGCCTCCTCCCGGGCGGCATCTGCCTCCCGCGTCAGCTGGGCGACAATCGCCTGCAGCAGCTTATCTGCGACGACGCTATGCTCGCCCGCCCGCGCCAAAAGCGCATTGCCTTCCGTCCGGTGATCGGCAGTGTATTCCTCGACCGCCTGACCGGCCAAGTCCTCATATTCCGCAAGCTCGGCGCGGATCTTAGCCACTGCGCTTGCTCGGCGGCGGGCCAGCGCCTCGAGATGCTTTTCCATCTGCTGGCGGGCCGCTGCGGCATTTTGCTCGGCCTGAGCCAGCAAGCTGACCGAAAGATCGGTCAGCCAATAGCGCATCTCGCCAAAGGCGATTTGGGCGCCGTTCGCCTCTTCGATCGTGCCGAGCAGGTCGGCGGCCCGGTCCATCGCCTCGGCATTCTCGGCCAGCTTCTGGTTGAGGAAGAAACTGCTGGCTAGCAGAAACAGCAGCAGCGCGCCTGACAGCAGCATCAGTCGGGTGCGTATCGACAACCGCGATATCATGGCGTCACGCCCACGATAGCCGGATCAGCGCAGCAGGGTGATGCTAATGACACCGCCGAGGTCGCCGGCGCGTCGCCCCTCCTTGGGATAGCCGGTTATCTCAAGCTCGCCCTTTGGCATACCGCGGCAGGCGAGGCAGGATTGCTCGTAATACTCGGGAACTGCAATGTGGTAAGCGGGTCGGCCGTTGATCGACACATCGGCCGAGAACGGCTGACCCTTCGGCCATCCGGGACTCAACAGCTTGTCCTCGATTACCTTCGTCTCCCAAGCATCGGGTCGCGCCTTGATGTTGCGAACGCGATCCGGCGGGGCGGTGATTTTCATCACCGCTTCATGCTTGGCCAAGGTGTTGAAGGCCTCGGCTACGAGCCGCCCGAATACCGCCGGGATGAAGCCTTTGAAGCCGGTACCCTTCTCGTTGATCGTCATCTGGTTGTCATCCATGACCTCGACGATCGCGTCCATCATCGCATGCAGCAGGCGGCCTTGCCGTGAGTTTGCATCGATCGCCTCAGGATCAATGCCGGTATTTTTACGATGAAGTGCAATCGCGTCGTCGAGCACCTTTCTGCCGGTTAGGTGCTTATCGCCTATCGCGGGATTGTTGATCAAACTTTCATTGTTTGAAACAACGGTGCGGGCATCGCGGATCATCTCGGCCAAGCTAGCGGCGATGGCTTCGTCCGTATCGCTGTGTGGGAGTTTGGCGACGGCTCCCGGTGGTGCGGCGACACCGGATGTTCCCACAGGAAATAAGGCACCCATCAGAACTAGAGCAATAATCCGCCGCCGTCTCGTGGCCCTTTTCAAAAACGTCTTCTTTCGCCCTCTCATTGCAAACCTATGACTGTGCGTGCGGATTAAAGCCGAGCAATGGGGTCGTCCTACCCGGGCCCAGCGTCGCCACTGGGCGGTCATCAGCTGTGACGATTACGTCATTTGAAACCGCATCCTACCGTAGCCACCGGTAGGTCCATCCACCTTGCGGGCCCGGCCTTTTGTTTCCGATTGTTGCCACCTCCCCAATTCGCTCAAATAATATATCCGTCGAGGACCGCACACGGTGATGCGCTCTCGATCTCGACAACCCATAAATCGGGATCGCGCCGCCGCTGGCGGGCGATGTACGCATCAGCATCGCTCTCGGAAACGAGCGCCGGGCCAGTCGCGCGCATCCAAACCAGCTCACCCGCAGGATTACGCGCTTGAGTTAGCACCGAGCAACCTTCCTCGCGAGTGTTGAACTTCAGCAGAATTGCGCCGGAGTCACTGTCGCCACGGGCCACCACCGCAATTGCAAGCGCCGCGATATCGCAACGCCGAATCAATGCCCTGATCCACAACTCGGTCTTAAGCCGCGCTTCCATGGAACTGGGAGACACCCGCCAGAACGCGTATCAGCCCCGGCCGGGCGCTAACGGAAGGCGAACATGAACCCGTAGTCCATGCGGCGAGCGGTTCTCGGCAATGACGGTTCCGCCCATTGCCTCAACGTTGCGGCGTGCAATCCATAGTCCAATCCCGAAATAGCTGCCGGATGCACCCGCTGCCGCATCACGGCGCTCGGAATAGTAGCGATCGAAGATGCGTTCGAGATGGTCTTCAGGCACCCCCGGTCCACGATCGGAGACGATCAAATGGGCAAATTGGCCATCCGGCGAAACATGGACAACGACCTCGCTGCCGGCCGGCGAAAACGACATCGCGTTGTCGATAAGATTGTCGAAAACTGTCTCGATCATAGCTTCGCTGCCGAGTACATGGAGGCCGGGCAAGAGATCTCTCGTAATCGTCAGGTCACGACTGGTCAGTAAAATCGTCACGTCGCGATCGTCGTGGATTGCCGAGCGCTGCTGGACCAGCCGACCGAGAACTCGCCCGAGATCAACTCGCGCCAGGGGCTCATCGATTAGATCGGCGGTCGCCTCGTCGAGTTCCCGCGCTGAGGCGACGAGCCCGTCCAGACGGTCGAGGGCATGCTCGACGAGGCCAATTGCACGTTGTGCGCGGGGATTGTCCAGGGGAGCGCTGCGGCGCAGCGGCTCGAGGGACTGGCGAATGACCGCTATCGGCGTTTTGAACGCGTGGGCGTTGTCTTCCGCTGCCCGACGGATTTCGGCGGCGGAACGATGGATCGCTTCGATCATGCGGTCGAACTCCGCGGCAACTTCACCCAGTTCGGGCACATCTGCGCGCGCCCCGAACGACCCTGCATCCGGTCCTTGCGTACGAATATACCGTGCCCGCCGGGCGAACCGTCGCAGACCGCGGCGCACACCGAGCAACGTCGAAAAGGTGATTGCAGCCATCGCAAGATATATCACCGCTGCTAGGCGGATCGCGGGCGTCGCCCAGTATGGCTGGCCAAGATGAGCCGAGGGAAAGGCATCTTCGGAAAACGAGGCTACTATCGCCCAACAACCCACCGGAGTGGCAAGTGGGGTTACGGCGGTGACAATCTCGGCCCCCCCGGTCGGACGGTGATAGATCAGCGAATACTCCATCTCGCCCCGACAGTTCCGGGCGAGCCGGTCGAGGACACCTTGCTGAGCCAGAGTATTTCGCTCGGCTTGCAAGTTCGCCGGCGCCACCGTGGGCCAAGACGCGACATAATAAAAATCATCGCTCGCTGCACCCGTTGGGGCCAGAAGCAGCTTGATCGTCGTGACTTCGCCGGCGAAGCGTGACAGGCTAGCGCCGAGCTTGGGCAGTGTGTCGCTATCCGCATTTTGCAGATCAGATAGGAGCGACCGGCTGATCACCCGCCCTTGGGCGCGAACACTACGCAGCAACAAATCCTGGCCCTCTTCATATGCGTTTCGGAACTGAATATAGAGAAACGCTGGGACCAGCAGAAAGATAATTGCCAGGAGAATGGTCTTTCCTGTTAGCGACCACGCCCAGCGTAGCCGCCGCCGCAATTCACTGGTTCGGGATCCACCGGTATCCAAAGCCGGCGTAGTTTTCGATTTGGTCGAAACCTGCATCGATGTCGCGGAACTTCTTACGGATGCGCTTGATGAAGGTACGGACATTGGCGCGGTACCCCTCTGCTCCGTGCCCGGCGACGAAATTCCTGCCGTGAACGAGATCGTAGATGTCGCGGTAGCCGACGTCTTGCCCAGCTTTTTCTACAAGTAGCACGAGGATCTTGAATTCCGTCAACGTCAATTCGATTTCTTGCCCCGACCAGAGTGCGCGGCTGGTGTCTAACCGTAGCTCCAACGGGCCGACCGCTATTCTTTCCGCCCTCTTCAATTCGGGGTCGGCGGCTGGCCGCGCGCCGTTCGTGATGAGCTGCAACCGCCGGATCAGGATCGAAGGCCGTCGCGACTTATCGATGAAATCTACCGCTCCGCCGGCGAGAGCTGCCTCTTCGTAGACGTCGTCTGAGAGCACAGTCAGAAAAATGACCGGAATCGTGATCCCGCTTCCACGCATTCGACGCAGTACTTCTATCCCGCTCATTTGCGGCATTCGCCAATCGAGCAGTATCACGTCGGCGGCGCCGCCCTCCTCGAGATAGGAAAGTGCGTCCCTGCCATTATCGAAGCTGGTGACTTCGTAGCCTTCATCGATCAAGTTGAGGCCAAGCGACTCCCGAAACGGACCGTCGTCGTCAACGAGAAGCAAATGCGGCATCGTCGACAGGTCTCACGGACCGCGCGCAACCACAAGTGAACGGAGGCAATTCTCCTTACCGCCTTCGTCCCCCTTAAAAGAATAATGAAGTATTCGCATCTTACCGCTGCGCAAATCGAGATAAAAGAACAGGTCGAGTTCACAAGTCAGACTGCGATAGCGCCAAATTTTCGCCGGCGGTGCTTCTGCCTGTTCACCCGCAACCCCGAGCAAACGCCGGGCCGTCGGCTCGTCGAGCCCGATCAACTGGGTCGCGGTGAGCGGCCTCTGGGTCTCTTCACGAACATTAGATTCCGGCGCCGCAAGAGCCAACGTCCCGGTTCCGGCATTGAGCGGGTTCGCCTCCTTCTCAGGCGGAGGGGCTGGCTTATGGGCTGGCAGCGGAAACACGCGCTGCCGCCGAGGAGACACCGCCGGTGGCGACGGGGGCGGTTCATATGCCACGGGCTGCGGTGGCGGCGGTGGCGGCTTTTCGGCGCAGGACACAAGCACGCCAATACCTAAGCTCATTAGCGTAGGGTAGAAAAGCGAACGGTGCCGCTCAACCCAATTACCTCCTGCCACAACTCGGCTCGCACCCGACTCTCTCTTGCTGATCATAAATATAACACAAAATTAACGCCGAGCCAAACGCTGGACCACCCCTATATCACCATCACGATAGATCACCACCAATGCGTGGTCATTAAGCAGCACATAGGTGTGATCGCCCCGATCGCAGCGTAGCTGAGCGACAGGATACGTTGGCGCGGACAGCAGCGTCGACAAATTCTTGTCGAGGTCGGGTTGGCGCGGTAGCAGTCCGGTCAACGCCTCACGCGTCTGTACCGTGTAACTAAAGCTGAAGGTGCCGTTGCAGGTCTGGCGGTCGAGAGGAATGTTCTGTCCGTCCGATTGGTGTTGGACGACCGTATCTTGACGAATGCTGATCGTGTCGTTGTCGCTCGTTGCCCAGGTCCCGATGAATGGGTTGCGCAGTGGCGCGGGCGGCACGGCGCATGCTAAAAGCGCCGTGAGGCACAGTATCAGGACGGCGCACGAAAAAGACCATCTGGCTGGACGGTGGACCACGTTTGCCTCGAAATTCGGTAAAGTAGTAGCGCAGCATATCTCAGCAAAGAAGAATAGCGATGGCAAACTTAGACATTTGCGTTCCCTTCCAAAGCGGATCAGGGATACCGCGTTACCGAATGGTACTTGACGGACAATCCCACCGCGGTCAGGGTAGAGAATAAATGCCGCGACTGCGCAACGCCGCTGCTTTGCGGAGGTTTTATAAAGGGCGAACTGCGGCACGCCAAGCGCCAATCGGCGAACAAATATAAGAAAGGGCGACACACAATGCCGTCGATGTTCGTTGCGCGCGATGCCGCCAATTACGAGCGCCTGATGGGCCGCTGGAGCCGACGTCTTGCCCCGGCCTTTATCAAGCATGCCGGCATTGCTGCCGGTGAGAACATATTGGAGGTCGGCTGCGGCACCGGCAGCCTAACCTTTGCGCTGCCCGAGGCCGCGGACATCGCCAGCCTGACCGCAATCGACCATTCCGAGATCTACCTTGCCGCCGCCAAGACAAAAAACCGTGATCCGCGTATCCGCATCGAACACGGCGACGGCAGTGCTTTGCGCTTTGCCGATGCGAGCTTCGATTGTGCGGTGTCGATGCTGGTCTTGCCAGCCGTGGTGCCGCGGCCGGAACAGGCGGTGGCCGAGATGCGACGGGTCACGCGCCCGGGAGGGGTTGTGTGCGCCGCGTTCTGGGATTCGCCTGGAGGTGCTGTGGCCAATCGCATGTTCTGGGATACCGCCGCCGTCCTCGACGAGGCTGCGGCCGCCGCGCGCGATCGGACTATGGGACGTGCGATTTATGCCCCTGGCGCATTGCCGCGGATCTGGGCCGAGGCGGGTCTTAGAGAAATCGATGAGCGTTCGCTTGCGATCCGCATGGATTTCGCTGATTTCGAGGATTATTGGAGCCCCTACGCCAGCGGAGAAGGAATGCTCGGGGATTACGTCGCGAGCCTCGATCCTGGCCGCCGCGACCGCCTCGAACGACACTTGCGTTCGGCCTATCTGTGCGGCCGGCCCGATGGCCCGCGCTCGTTTGTTGCGGTCGCCTTGTCCTGCCGCGGTGTTGTACCGCGGTAACAAGTAGAGCAGCTTCCTGATCCAGGCAGCGCGTCGATCTTGTTACACCTGTCAATCCTGATGATGCGCCACCGCTCGGCGCAAGTTCTGCACGGACATTCCGGCGGTCCCCTTCCTACCCCCGCTGCGTCTTCCACACACTCCGGTATCCTCGCGGTGTAGGATCGGGATCGAAGTCTCAATTGCCCCGGGACCCGGGCTCCGCACGCACCCTCGACTCTGGTCGAGTGTGCGGATAACCGCGAGAATGCAGCAAAAACCGCGTGGACGATGTACTACAGAGAACCCGAGAGTAGCACGGAGCAACGGCGATGGCGCGCTTGCCCTATCTCGACAAATCCGACCTTTTACCCGAACATCAGGACCTCTTAGCGCGCAACATCAACCTTTATCGGTTACTAGCGCACAGCCCGCGCGGTGCGCGCAGCCTCAACACCCTGGCGCGCTACATCCGCGATGCCAGCCGGCTCGATCCGCGGTTACGGCAATTGGCGATCCTTCAGGTCGGGTACATTACCGGTTCGGCTTATGAGTACTCGCACCACATTCGGATCAGCCGCGACTTCGAGGTCTCCGACGAGGACATTCGTGCGATCGCTGAGGAAACAGCCGGCAGGCCGAGTTCGCTCGATCCGCTCGCCAAGGCGGTGTTGTGCGCGGCACGCGACCTTACCCGCAATCTGAAAATCTCAGACGAAATCTTCTCTGTGTTGCGTAAGGGCCTCGACGACGAGCGGCTGCTCGACCTCTTCATTACGATCGGCCATTACAACGCCCTCGTGCGTTTGATGGCAGCACTGGAAATCGACGTCGAGGACGAGTATCTCGTCTATATCGACGAATTCCCGCTCCCCAAGGTTTAGGCGACAACGCCCTCGGTGCTGCGTAGCATCAACGGCTCGCCAGCGCGCGCGCGAGCTGGCTGACGGCCTCCTGATGCTTTTCGTTGCGGATCTCTGCGAAGTTCCGCGCAATTTCAAGCAGCATGCGTTGATGTGGCGTGATTTGGCGCGGACCTTCCTCGCCGATGCCTTCGTAAAAATAAGTAATCGGCGCACTGAGCGCACGCGCAATCTCGAACAGCCGTCCCGCCGAGACGCGATTGATGCCGCGTTCGTATTTATGCGCCTGTTGGTACGTGACGCCGATCATCTCGGCCAGCTGCTGCTGGGTCAAACCCAGCATAATGCGCCGCTCACGGATCCTTGCCCCGACGTGGTCGTCAATGGCGGCAGTTGAGCGCCCTCTCTTTGGCTTTGCCATACCTTCACCCGTATCTGCTCATTCGCTGATCTTGGCCTACGCCGCTTATATCAACACGAGAGAAATCGTTTCATTCCTCGGCGGAAATTCGCGCGGCCAAAAGTTACCGGCCGGAGCGACCGCAATCTCGACGAGCCATCAACGAGAACGGAAGTCCGAGCCTGCGATAATCTCTCAAGTGGTAGTTGGGCGGTCGGGCGACAAGGGTCTGTCCAAATCGCGCCCGAATTCAAAGCGGCGCGCCACCCGTTCAAGCTCGCGACCAAGCCAAGTGGTAAGCGACCCTGGCGAGAATGCTAAAGGTGAGAGCCAAGATAGAAGGCGACGGCAGGACTGGCGCGCGACCCCGAGGCGGACTGCTGTTAGCCCGGCTTCGCGGCTTGGCCGATCGGAAAGGCGATTTTTTGGCGTGGCTGCATCAGTGCAAGCGATTGAATTCGCGAGGCACGGGTTGCCGAGTGTCCCCGAAATTAGCTGCTTCGTCGAAAACCACGATCGCCCTCCCCCAAGCGTCGGCTTGTGACGAATGGTGCTCTCCCAGATACAGAACC
>JAFAHP010000169.1 GCA_019237175.1 Alphaproteobacteria bacterium | reverse complement strand
CCGATGGTCTACCCCGATTACCAATCGGTCGAAGACGCCGATGTCCGCCGCCGATTCGAGGATCTGTGGCAGTCCCCCCTCGACGACAAGCGCGGGCTGACCGTGGTCGAGATCATGGATGCGGTGCATCGCGACGAGATCAAGGGCATGTACATCATGGGCGAAAACCCGGCGATGTCGGACCCCGACGTTACCCACGCACGCGAAGCCTTGGCCAAGCTCGAACACCTCGTCGTTCAAGACCTGTTCCTGACCGAGACCGCCAAATACGCCGATGTCGTCTTGCCGGCCTCGGCCTGGCCCGAGAAGGACGGCACCGTGTCCAACACCAATCGCCAAGTCCAGATGGGCCGCCGCGCCTTGCCGTTGCCGGGGAACGCGCGCCAGGATTTGTGGATCATTCAGGAGATTGCGCACCGCATCGGGCTCGACTGGTCCTATGCCGGCCCCGCGGATGTGTTCGCCGAGATGACACTGGCGATGCCGTCCCTGGACAATATCACCTGGGAGCGAGTTGAGCGCGAAAGCTCGGTCACCTATCCGTGTGACGCTCTCGACCAACCGGGCAACGACATCGTTTTTGGCGACGGTTTTCCCACGCCTTCGGGCCGCGGACGGCTGATGCCCGCCGCGATCATCCCGCCGGCCGAAGAGCCGGACGCGGAGTACCCGATGGTCCTGACGACCGGCCGCCAGCTCGAACATTGGCACACCGGGGCGATGACGCGGCGAGCTACCGTGCTCGATGAGATCGAACCCGAAGCGGTGGCCTCGCTCGCCCCCGCGGAATTGCGTCGGCTCGGGATCGCCGCCGGCGACCCCATTCGGGTTACCACCCGGCGTGGGGTTATCGAGCTAAAGGCGCGCGCCGACAGTGCGGTGGCGCCGGGTCAGGTGTTCATCCCGTTCTGCTATGCCGAGGCCGCCGCCAACATCCTGACCAACCCGCAGCTCGACCCGTTCGGCAAAATCCCCGAATTCAAATATTGCGCCGCCCGGGTCGAGCCCGCGCAAGTCAGGCAGGCCGCCGATTAGCTTCCGCTGCCTGGCGAATTCCGTACGACTATGGCAATCCCGTTTGACACGTTGAAACTAGCGCGGCGCCTCGAAGCTGCCGGTTTTGCCCCGCAGCAGGCCGGCGACATGGCCGAAGCCATTGGCGAAGCCGTCTCGTCCCTGGCTACCAAGGCAGACCTCACAGCGCTTGAGATGCGGATCGACGCCAAACTCGAAATCTTAAAACGAGACATGACGATCCGGCTCGGCAGTATGATGATCGTTGCGGTCGGCTTTATCCTCGCCGGTTTCAAGTTGATCCATTGATCGGCGGCACATCAGGTGATCACGCCGCTATTTCGAGCCCGAGGCCGCGGATTAGGTCGTTTCGGGGCGATCAACTGGGAAAGATCGGTTGGACGCCTTCAACGGCGGCCCTGTTGATCATGACACTTGCCGGCTGCGCCGCGTCGCTGCCGCAGTCCTCATGCCTCTTGCCGGCGGAGCAGCGGATGGTCCTCGCCGAGCTGTTCTTCGGCACCACCATTGGTGGTCGCGCACAACTCAGCGAGGCCGAATGGACCGAGTTCGCGGCTCAAACGATCACGCCCAACTTCCCGGATGGGTTCACCGTGCTCGATGGCGAGGGCCAATGGCGTGACCCGCTGACCGGGCATATCGCCCGCGAGCCGACAAAGATCCTGCTGGTTGCGGCCAAGCCCGCCGCCGGTTTGGCACAGCGGCTTCGGGCGGTGATCGATGGGTACAAGACCAAGTATCAACAGCAATCGGTCGGCCTGATCACCCGGGATGCCTGCGCCGCTTTTTAGTACCACCCTTGCATTCTCGCAGTCCATATCGGGGCCATGCGTCAACCTTCTTTACAGCCAACTCTGTTCGTTCCGATAAACTATTGCCGCGGTAGACTTTGTTACTGTATATTCGTAATATCCGGACTCGCATCGCTGTAGAGTTGCAGTAATCGGTAACACACCCTAGTGTTGGAGCGCCATTTCGAGGATCGGAACATGAGCGAGCGGCCGAAACCGCGCCTGTACTTGCCCCAGCCGCTGGCGGCAGGGGCGGTCGTCGACCTCGCCGCCGGGCAGGCGCATCATCTGCGCAATGTGCTGCGGCTCGGCACCGGCGCCCCGGTCGCTGCCTTTAATGCGCAAGACGGGGAATGGCTGTGCCGGCTGGGTGCAACCGGCCGCAAGCAGACAGGGCTCATCGTCGATAGCCGTCTGCGCGCGCCCGAAAAAGAGGACAATCTGTGGCTGTTGTTCGCGCCGATCAAACGCACCCGTCTCGACTGGCTCGTTGAAAAGGCGACAGAGCTTGGGGTATCGGCATTATTGCCGGTGTGGACCAGGCACACCCGGACGGAGCGTCTCAATCTCGATCGGTTGCACGGCCATGCCGTAGCCGCTGCCGAGCAGAGCGAGCGCCTCTCGATTCCGGAACTGCACGACCCTCGACCCCTCGATCGCGTTCTCGCCGCATGGCCGGACGAACGCCGGCTAATCGTTTGCGACGAATCCGGTGTTGGCGAGCCGATCGCCACTGCCTTGGCCCGGCTCGGCTCCACGCTCTCCGCGCTGCTGACCGGCCCGGAAGGCGGGTTCACCGAGATGGAGCTTGATTCCCTGAGCAGATTCCCGTTTGTTAGCCGGGTCGGGCTCGGGCCGAGGGTCCTACGGGCCGATACCGCGGCACTCGCGGCGCTGTCGGTGTTTCAAGCGATCGCCGGCGACTGGCGTCGCCCCCGCCAGCGCTGACCGGGCCCGCGGCTCTGCACACTTATCGGGCTGCCTTTGGGGACCGCCTTCTGCTGGAGTTCCGCCGAGCATGACGACGACGCCGAGCACGCCCGGAGAACCGATTACCGACAAACGCCAGCTTGTCGAATATCTCCAAGCGGGATCGAAGCCGCCATCGGCGTGGCGCATGGGCACCGAGCACGAGAAGTTCGTTTTCCGCCGGGCTGATCTGCGCCGCGTGCCGTATGAGGGGCCGGACGGCATAGCGGCGTTATTGCAGGGGATGATGCGGTTCGGTTGGAAACCCGTCATCGAAAACGGCAACGCGATCGCGCTGTCAAACGATGCGCGATGTTCGATCACGCTCGAACCCGGCGGCCAGTTCGAGTTGAGCGGCGCGCCCCTCGAAAACCTGCACCAGACCTGTGACGAGGTGCACGAACATCTGCGGCAAGTGCGCGAGGTCTGCGAAGAATTGGGGCTCGGGATGATCGGGCTCGGCTTCGATCCGAAATGGCGCCGCGAAGACATCTCGTGGATGCCAAAAGCGCGCTACCGGATCATGGGCGACTACATGCCGAAAAAGGGCCGGCTCGGCCTTGACATGATGCTGCGCACCTGCACGGTGCAGACCAATCTCGATTATCAATCCGAAGCGGATATGGTCAAAAAGTTCCGCGTCAGCCTGGCGTTGCAACCGGTAGCGGTGGCGCTGTTCGCCAATTCGCCCTTTATCGAGGGCAAGCCCTCCGGCTATTTGAGCCTGCGCAGCCATGTGTGGACCGACACCGACCCGGACCGCTGCGGGACGTTGCCATTCGTCTTCGAACCCGGTTTCGGGTTCGAGCAGTATGTCGACTACATGCTCGACGTGCCGATGTATTTCGTCTACCGCGAGGGCCGCTACATCGACGCCAGCGGCCTTTCGTTTCGCGACTTCATCGCTGGCCGATTGCCGGTATTGCAGGGCGGGATTCCGCGCCTCGGGGATTGGACCGACCATCTGACGACGGCCTTCCCGGAAGTGCGGCTGAAGACGTTTCTCGAAATGCGCGGCGCCGATGGCGGGCCGTGGCGACGGTTGTGCGCATTGCCGGCTTTGTGGGTCGGACTCTTGTACGATGCGACGGCGCTCGACGCGGCCTGGGACCTCGTCGCCGATTGGACCGCCGAAGAGCGCGAGGCGATGCGCCGCGACGTGCCGCGGCTGGCGCTGGCGACACGATTGCGCTCGCGCACATTGCGCGACGTGGCGCTCGAAATGCTGGAGATCGCGCGCGAAGGGCTGCACCGCCGCGCTCGGCGCTCATCCTTTGGCGAGGACGAGACCCACTTTCTTGATCCGCTGTTTGCAATCGCCGGCTCCGGCCGCACCCCGGCGGAAGAATTGCTCGACGATTTTCACACCCGCTGGCATGACGACATCGACCCGGTCTTTACCGATTACGC
>JAFAHP010000096.1 GCA_019237175.1 Alphaproteobacteria bacterium | reverse complement strand
TGTTCCTCGGCGGTGACGCCCAATACCCGGTGAACACATCGTTTGGTGCGCTCTATCCCATTGCTCGGTTTCGCTGGGCGCACCAGTATAATCCGGCCAACACCAACGTTTCGGTCGCGTACAGTAATGATACGTCACCGGGCTTGCTTTCGAGTTCATTTTGCCGGGCACCCCGACCTCGAAGAACTATTATGATCTCGGGGTCGGGGTTTCGTTGCAGCTGTCGGCCCGCGCATCGGGCTTTGTCAATTATGATGCCATTCTGGGGATCAGTCATACCAGCTTCAACAGCTTTACTGCCGGTATCCGTATGATGTTTTAGCCCGGATCTCTCGATGCGCCGCGACGGCGCGGATCGCCACCAGAGGAGGGCTGCTGCGCTTGTGGTCGGGCGGAAAGCGGCTTGACCGGCTCGGGTGGAATGTTTGCACCCATGGCCGCCTTCGGTTGAGCGGTGACACACTGTAAGTACGCTGCGCGTCGGCCGCCGCCGGTCACCCGTGCGACCACTGCGGCCATTGCCGAGCGAGCCAGCTGGTTAGGAATGAAGCTGCTCCTCATCTTCTCTGCGCGTCCGATCAGCTGGTTCGCGCCCCGCCGAACTGGCGGAGCATTGACGCAGGTGAGGGGCGCGTTGCGGAGAGGCGGTGAGATTGCCGGACCTGTCGCCTCGGGTTAGAGTGAGGCAGCATTTACAGGAGCGCCCAGGATGAAGACTTTTGTGCGTTGCGGCCAGCTGTTCACCGGGTGCGAAGACGACGCGAGACAGCATCAGACCCTGGTCGTCGATGAGGCCGGCGTCATCGAATATGCCGGGCCCGACGGCGACGCGCCGCGGCGCACGCGCCAGGACCGGATGCTCGACTATTCGAGACTGTTTGTGATGCCGGGACTGATCGATGTGCACACCCACCTCGCTTACGGCAATGCCAAAAGCGAGGAGGACATCGACCTCTACAGCCCGCTCGAATTTCGCGCATTGCGCGGTCTATTTTTTGCTCAGAAATGCGCAGCCGCCGGCTTTACCGCGTTGTGCTCGCCGGGCGATGCCGGGCAAATCAGCCTCTCGATCCGCAATGCCATCCGCGCCGGGCTGTTCGACGGCCCGCGCGTCATGGCGGCCGGTCGCTATTTGACAACGCACCAAGGTCTCACCGATTGGTACCCGACCTGGATCGGCGCGCCCGAAACCTCGATCGGCAAGCTCGTGACAAACATCGCCGAGGCGATCGAAGAAATCCGCCGCCAGGTCAAGGACGGCGTCGATTGCATCAAGATCGCGCTCGACGGCATCCAGCGCCGCGAGAATGGCGAGCTGGTCGCTGCATTCAACCAGGAAGAGACCGATGCGATGGTGCGCGAGACCCATCGTCTCGGCAAAAAGGCCGTCGCGCACGCGCGCGGCCGCGAGGCGACGCTTTACGCGGCGCGCAGCGGTGTCGATCTGATCTTTCACGCCAATCATCTCGACGACGAGTGCATTGCGGCCATGCTCGAGACCGGCAGCGCCTTGTGCCCGACCCTGACCCAGCCAAAGAACGTCATCGAGTTCACTCAGCCCCACGAACCCGCCGGACAAAAAGGCCGCCCTGGCGCAGCGCGCCGGGAATACGAGATCGGCTGCGGCAATTGGAAAAAGGCGCGCGCCGCCGGGATTCCGATGATGACGGGAACCGATACCGGATTTGCCGTGACGCCGTATGGTGAATGGAACGCCCGCGAACTCGAACTCTTTGTCGAGGATCTCGGCTTCACTCCCGCTGCGGCGTTGCGGGCGGCAACCGAGGTCAACGCGCGCTTCATGAGCCAGGGCGACCATATCGGGCGGCTGGAGCCCGGCCGGTTCGCGGATGTTCTCGCGCTCGACTTCTCGCCGCTCGAAGATATCGGCGGGCTGCAGGACCGACGCCGCATCAGCGCCGTTCACATTGCCGGTAAGGAGGTCTCGATTCCCGAGCGCGATTATGATCCGCGGCAAGTTACCGATTTTGCGCTGTCGAACTGGACCGAACTCTATACTCGCGCTCGGGTCGCCGAATTACGCGGCCAACGGCTGCAGCTTGCGGCCGAGTAAACGGCGGCATCGACGGATCAGCCGGGAGCATCGGCGGGCCGATCACCTAACACGAACGCCACATAGCGATTGCTGCCCTGGCGGTTTACCAGCATCAATATCGTCTTGGCGCCGCGGGCGGCTGCCTCGTGAAGTTTGGCGACGACGTCCCGGGGCGAGGCTACCGGCTGTTGGTCGATCATTTCAATGACGTCGCCGGGCAGAAGGTTCCCAGCGGCAAGCGGGCTCCCTTCGGTGATCGCGGTCACGACGGCGCCGCCCACGTCTTTCGGAAGCTGCAGGCGTTGACGCTGTTGCGCGGTCAGCGGCCCGAGCCGCAATCCCGCGGCAATGTCGGGGACGGCTTTAGGTGAACGCGGGGTCTGTGGCGGTGGGAGTTCGGCTGCTTGCGGCTCATCGGGCATCAGACCGATTAACGGGTGCAGACTGACCTCTCGATTCCCCCGCCATACGCTCACCTCGGCCACCCGACCGACGGGCATTTCGGCGACGATCAGCGGCAGGTCGCGCATGCGGTCGATCGGGCGGCCGTTGACCGTAAGTATGACATCGCCTTGAACAAAACCAGCGCGCGCAGCTGGCCCGGCAGGGCTGACCCCAGCTACCAGCGCGCCCTGGGGCCCCGGCAGTCCGAAGCCGTCCGCGATTTCTGGGGTGACGGGTTGGATCTGAACGCCAAGCCAACCACGCTCAACCTTGCCGTGCTCCAACAATTGGTCGACGACGGGCCGGGCAAGATTTGCGGGGATCGCAAAGCCAATGCCGACGGAGCCGCCATTCGGGGAATAGATCGCGCTATTAATGCCGATGACTTTCCCGTCCAGGTCGAAGGTCGGGCCCCCCGAATTGCCGCGATTGATTGAAGCGTCGATCTGCAGAAAATCGTCGTACGGGCCGGCGTGGATGTCGCGGCTACGCGCCGAGATGATTCCGCTGCTGACCGTGTCGTCAAGCCCGAAAGGGTTGCCGATCGCCAACACCCAATCGCCGACCCGTACCGCGTCGCTGTCGCCCCATTGCACGCAAGGCAACGGATGCGGCGCGTCGATCTTGAGCAGCGCCAGATCGGTCAGCGGATCGCGCCCGATGATTTTCGCTTTGTGTTGCGTCGAGTCGTGGAACGTGACGGTGACACTCTCGGCGTTCTCCAGTACGTGTTCGTCAGTAACGATGTAGCCGCGCGGGTCGACAATGAAACCCGACCCCAAAGCCAAGCCCGGGAGGTGGGGGGAACCCTTGCGTTCCTGCTCTTCAAAGAACTTGCGCAGAAATTCGTCTAGCGCTGCGGGTGGCAAGCCTGCGGATTCCCGATCCTCCACGGGGTTGACGCCGTCGCCCGAGCCCCAATTCACCGCGGCCTTGCTCGCCTTCTGGACCGCAGACACATTGACGACGGCAGGGATCACCTCCTGGACCAACGGGGCAAAACTCGTCATCCTGACCTGCCCCGGGCTCGATCCGCCGAGCGGCGTGCAGCCCATTCCGGCAATAGCGACGCCGACCAGCAGGGATGCCTTACGCGTCGCGCCCGCCGCCTGTGGCACCACCAAGCCTCGCAAGATACCCGAACTTCTCATGCCGCCCTCCACCAATCATTCTACGCTATCGCGACCGCGTGGCTGGAGGGTTAATGGAGGTTTTATCCCGGTCTCCGGCCCGATTTGCCGGCGGTTTGCTGGCTTTTAGGGTGAAAGCAGGCGGTGGCGTAGGGCGTTTGCGGCCGCGGTTTGCTGGGGCGCGGCATCAACCGGCTCGCACCCGCCGCCTGGCGAGGGCATACTCGACGGCCTGGTTGTGCTGGAGGGCGTCATTTGCTGCACGGTCGACGGGTCCTGTTGATCCTCTCGGGTGGTATCGCCGCCTATAAAAGTCTTGATCTGATCCGCCGGCTGCGAGAGCGCGGGGTGGCGGTGCGGGCCGTGATGACCGCGGCGGCAACGCACTTCGTGACCCCCTTGGCGGTTGCGGCCCTGTGCGAGGATAAGGTCTACACTGACCTTTGGTCGCTGACCGATGAGAGCGAGATGGGCCACATCAGGCTGTCGCGCGAGGCTGATCTTGTGGTCGTGGCGCCGGCGAGTGCGGATCTGATCGCGCGCATGGCAGCCGGGCTCGCCGACGACCTCGCGACGACGGTGTTGCTCGCCTCCGACAAAAGGGTCCTGATCGCGCCGACGATGAATTTAGTGATGTGGGCGCATCCGGCCACGCAAGCCAATCTCGCGACCCTTGCATCACGCGGCGTCGTGCGGGTGGGCCCGGGCTCGGGCGAACTTGCCTGCGGCGAAATCGGCTCGGGGCGCATGGCCGAGCCGGCGGAGATCGTCACCGCGATCGAACAAGTATTGCAAGCCCCCCCCGCCCTCCCCTCCCGCGCAAGCGGGGGAGGGGAGGTTGGCGGACGGCTCGCCGGGCGGCGAGCACTGGTGACAAGCGGTCCGACCCGGGAGCCGATCGACCCGGTGCGCTATATCTCGAACCATTCGTCGGGCAAGCAGGGTCACGCGATCGCGGCCGCACTCGCTGGCCTTGGCGCCGACACCGTGTTGGTCAGCGGGCCGACGCAGGAACCGCCACCACCCGGCGTTCAACTGGTGCCGATTGAGACCGCGGCGGAAATGCTGACGGCGTGCGAGGCGGCGCTCCCAGTCGATATCGCAGTGATGGCAGCAGCCGTCGCCGACTGGCGGGTCGAAAGTGTGGCCGGGCACAAGCTCAAGAAAGACGCCAAAGGCCCACCAATGCTGCGCCTCGCCGAGAATCCCGACATCCTGGCGACCATCGCGCAGCGAGCCAACGATCGGCCGCGGCTGGTCATCGGGTTCGCCGCGGAGACTGAGGACATTGTGGAGAACGCTCGTGCCAAGCGCGCCCGCAAGCGCTGCGACTGGATCCTCGCCAATGATGTGTCGCCCAGCTCCGGCACCTTTGGCGGCGACCGCAATACGATCCATCTCGTCGAGGGGGGCACGGTCGAGCACTGGCCCGTCATGACTAAAAAAGAGGTCGCCGCCCGCTTGGCCCAGCGCATTTCCGAGTATTTCGACCGTCCATGAGGATCGAACTGCAGATCTTAGATCGGCGGTTGCCGGGTTGGGGCTTCCCCTCATGGGGATCGAGTCTTGCCGCTGGTCTCGACCTTCATGCCTGCGTCGACGCCCCAATAGTGCTCCGACCGCAGGCGTCGCCGGTGTTAATTTCGGCTGGTTTTGCGTTTCGCATCGGCGATCCCGAATGGTGTGCGCTGATAGTTCCGCGCTCCGGGCTCGGCCATCGCGAAGGGCTGGTGCTCGGCAACATTCTCGGACTGGTAGACGCCGATTACGAGGGACCGTGCCTGATCTCGGCATGGAACCGCAACCCGCCACAAAGCGCCCGCATAATCAGGGTTCTGCCCGGCGACCGTATCGCCCAGCTTGTCTTTACCCGCATCGTGCGCCCAGAGTTTGCCGTCGTCGCAACCCTTTCCGCGAGTCCAGGCGCGGAGGGCCGCCAAACGCAAACGCGCGGCGCTGAGGGCTTTGGCTCGACCGGCATCGAGGCGGCTTGTCCCAGGGCATCAACAGGACGAAACTTGGGCGAGTGACACCCTGAACGTTGGGCGAAGGCGGCCAGCGAATATGGTGCGGCTGACCAAAAAGCTCTTATTTGCGATCGAGGCTGTGCTCGACATCGCCTACAACGGCGGGCCGACCCCGGTGCGTTCCGTGGATATCACAGCGCGCCAAGGAATCCCGCGCCGCTATCTCGAACCGGTCCTGCAGGAGCTGGTGCGGCACGGCATCCTTGTCGGGATCCGCGGTCCCTCGGGGGGGTATCGCTTGGCGCGCGAGCGACGCCGTGTCAGCCTGGGCGACATCGTGCGTACGGTACGATCGCTAGAAACTGCCGAAGACCCGATCAGCGACCCGGCGGGGAGTGCCCTTGGCCATCAGGTAGTACGACCGTTGTGGCTCGAATTGCAGGAGCAGATGATGCAGCGGCTCGACGCCGTGACGCTCGACGAATTGTGCACGCGCGCGCATCAGAGCGGGATCGCCGGGCGCGCCTCGGAGTTCACGGATTTCGAGATTTGAGCCGGCGCTGCAATCTCTCTACCCGTGTGATCCTGACGGCCACCGGCGGATTTGAGGTCGATTGTTTCGAGGTCTCCGCACTGTCGAGCGTCAGTCCGAATCTGCAAATGGGGGGCGCCGATGGCCCGGACCGTCGAAAGGCGGACCTCGCTGGGCCGCACTTACCAGTACCAGACCCGATCGTAGCGGCCAAGCAGCTCGGCGACGGCGCCGCGTGCGACCGGCTGGGCGCTGTTGATCAACTCGTTGCGCGCGATCCCACGGTCGGTGACATCCTCGGCGACATAGCAGATGTCGACGCCCTTCGCGGCAAGCGCCGCCAGGTCCGAGGCGATGCGCGGCGGCTGAGTCTGCCGCCAGTCGCCAAAGGCGAGACCGCCAGCCTCCTGGCGCTGCACCAGGTAGTTCACGGCATTGCCGCGCAGCAGCAGTGCTAGGTCTGCCCCGGCGCCCTTCATCGCGCCGTGAAGCCAGACGATCGTGTCGTCCTGCTCTTCGAGCGTGGCGCGATAGGCGTTTTCGACGATGCTCAGCGTCTTCATGACCCGCCCCCTCAGCGCGTGGCGACGACGAGCGTGTTGTCGGAGGCTTCGGCCATCTGCCAGAAATCGGCGGGCGAGCCGCGCCGTACGCCGGCGATGGCATTTGTCGCTCCGCGTTCGTCAACACAAAGCCCGCAATTCACCCAGTCGATCTTGCCGCCATTGCGTTCCGCCTCGCGCATCAGCGCGGCGATCGCGTCTTTCGGGATGAAATGGTTCTCCTCCTCGACGCTGCGGCCGTGCACTGCGTTCGCATGCGGCGTCTGAGCGGCAAAAGGCTGTAAAACCGCCCCCTCATAAGCGAAGACATTGATGTTGTAGCCGCGTTTGGCTGCAAGATCGATCAGCCGCAAGGTCGTCGTCGAGCGCGCGTCCTCGTAGGGCGCATCCATGATCGCAATCGTGATGGTCTTCTTGTCGGCCATGGTGTCCTCCCTCAGTGCCAAATGACCTTGGCGCCCTCGGCGAGGGCATCGAGCACGACATCGAGCGGCGCCGCGGCGACCCCCGAGGCGAGCCGCTGCTCATCGATGCCACGTTCCTTCAGAGAAAAGGTGTCGGCGAGCACGCGCACCCCGGCGCCCGCCAGGCTTGTTAGATCGGCCGAACGGGCGCCCGGCCGCACCGGCAGCACGCCGTTTTGCACGAGGAACAGCGTGACCTCGTTTTTTGCCGCGGCAAGCTGCTGCGCCAGATCGCAGCAGAAACGCGTGTCGTTCGAGTCGAAAGGGTCGCGCGACTCGATCAACAAGTATTTCGGCATTCGCATCTCCTGTCCGCGAGACTGATCTCGACGGCATACTGCCACCCGCGGATGATCGGCCAAATCGCGTTCCGGCGCTACCTGAAAACTGTAGAAAAATACTGTGGCAAAGTGTTATATGTCCGAAACCTCGAATGCCGATGCGAACGCCGGGCGCAGACAGGCCCATTGGGTTCGCCACGATCCTCCGCCACGGTGCACATGATCTCGCCCGTTGCGGCCGGCTGCCGTCACACCGGCGCTCACCGCGCGGCTGCGCAAGATGGTCTTGGCGAGACGCGCGTGGACGACGTCGGGGTCTTAGTTCGACGGAATCCTGAGCGCTACGCGATCCCGAGGGCCAATGGCGCTTGCTGGCTCGCAACTTGTAAACGGCGTGCCCGGGGCCGGATGATTGCGGGGCCTCGGCGCCGAACCTAAATTAATGGCCCATGCGCTGAAGGAGAAATGCTTAATGGACGCCGCCGACACGATCAATTCGCACTGCGCGGAGTTTCGCGGCCGCGTCTATGACACCATTCTCGACACTATCGGGGCGACGCCGCTGGTGCGGATCCATCGGCTGGCGCAACAGGCCGGAGTCAAGGCTGACATTCTCGGGAAATGCGAATTTTTCAACCCGCTCAGCTCGGTCAAGGATCGCATCGGCGTATCGATGATCGCCGCAGCGGAAGCCGCCGGCCACATCAAGCCTGGCACCGTGATCGTCGAACCAACCTCCGGCAACACCGGGATCGCACTCGCTTTTGTTTGCGCCGCCAAAGGTTACCGGCTGGTCCTGACAATGCCCGACAGCATGTCGGTCGAGCGCCGCAAGATGTTGCAATTGCTGGGGGCTGAGCTAGAGCTGACGCCGGCGGCGCAGGGCATGAGAGGCGCCATCGCCAAGGCGGACGAGATCGCGCGCTCGTTGCCCGACGCCTTTATCCCGCAGCAGTTCCAGAATCCAGCCAATCCTGAAATTCACCGCCGCACGACCGCGGAGGAGATCTGGAAAGACACCGGCGGCAAGGTCGATGTGATCGTCAGCGGTGTCGGCACCGGGGGTACGCTCACCGGCTGCGGTCAGGTCCTCAAGCCTCGCAAGCCGGGGCTCAAGATGATCGCGGTCGAGCCGGAGGACAGTGCAGTCTTATCGGGCGGGACGCCGGGACCGCACCGGATCCAAGGGATCGGCGCCGGCTTTATCCCGGAGATTCTCGACACCAAGCTGATCGACGAGGTCATCCGCATTGGTAACGATACCGCTTTTCGGACCGCGCGCGAAGCAGCGCGTCTCGATGGGCTGCCGGTGGGGATCTCGTCGGGAGCGGCGCTCGCCGCCGGTCTCGAAGTCGGCAAGCGGCCGGAGATGGCCGGGAAGACCGTGGTCGTGGTGTTGCCCAGCTTTGCCGAACGCTACCTATCGACGCCATTGTTCGAGGGTTTGTGACGCGGTGTGCTCTGTTCTTCTCCCAGGAGAGGATTGGGGCAGCAGCGTCGCGCAATCATTGAGGGAGCAAACCCGTGGACCTCAGCGAGGAGCAGTTCCGCCGTTACGCCCGCCATTTGATCCTCGATGAAGTTGGCGAGGAGGGCCAAGCACGGCTTCTGCGGTCGCGCGTGCTCGTCGTCGGCGCCGGCGGCCTCGGCTCGCCTTTATTGCTGTATCTTGCGGCGGCGGGGGTCGGGACGATCGGCGTCGCTGACGATGATCGCGTCGATCTCACTAATCTGCAGCGTCAGATCGTGCATATGACGAGCAGCGTCGGCGCGCTGAAGGTCGACAGCGCGCGCAGCACGCTCGGCGCGATCAACCCCGATATACGGATCGAGACGCATGCGTTGCGGCTTGGCCCCGAAAATGCCGAAAAGATTGTCGCCGCCTATGATCTCGTCGCCGACGGCAGCGACAATTTCGCCACGCGATATCTCCTGACCGATCTGTGCTTCCGGCTCGAAAAGCCGTTGGTTGCGGCCGCGTTGTCACCGTTCGAAGGCCAGCTCTCGACGTTTAGGCCTTATCTCGGCCCCGGGCATCCCTGTTATCGCTGCTTGTTCCGCGATCCGCCGCCGCCCGATCTCGTACCGCGGTGCGAAGAGGCGGGCATCCTCGGCGCGGTCGCCGGCGTGCTGGGCACACTGCAGACGGTCGAAGTTCTCAAGGAGTTGCTCGGGCTGGGCGACAGCCTCGATGGCAAGCTGTTGCTGTACGACGCGATGCGCACCCGCTTTCACTCGATCCGTATCGCCAAGGATCCGGAATGCCCGACTTGCGCGATGCACGCGCTCGCCGCCAAAGATCAGCGCAGAACCGAAGTATCGCCGCCGCTGTCGGCTGGTAGATAAAGATGGGGCGCGGCTAATATTCCCTATACGGCAAGAACTTACCGCTCAACATCAGCTTGACGCGATCGCCTTTAGGGTCGGATTCGCGCTCGATCGCCATCTCGAAATCGATCGCGCTCATGATGCCGTCTCCAAATTCTTCCTGGATCAACTCTTTCCACGTCGTCCCGTAGACTTGCACCAATTCGTAGAACCGGTATATCAGCGGGTCGGTCGGCACTGAACCCGGCAACGATCCGCGATACGGGATTTCTTGCAGCAGGCTCCGCTCCTCGGCACCGAGCCCAAGGAGCGCGGCTGCACGTTCGGCTTGTTCGGAGCGCAACTTCATCTGCCCCAGTAGCGCGGCCGTCACATAGACGGTCGAGCCGCCGCCGATCTCGGCGACGATCGTTTTCCAACTCAAATCTTTGGCGCGCTTGCTCGCGAGAACCTTGCGGGTCAGCTCGTCACGCGTCATTGCTCCCTCCTCTCGGTTGCCGATTCTCACCAGCAGCCATCGTAGCAATCGCGGTGCCAGTCGAGGTGTCTCCGATTCGGATCGGGTTGAGGCGCCAACGCGCCGCAGCAGGATGCAACGGCGCCGGTCGCGGCGGGTCTTGGCAGGCTTCTCACACCTATTCCCGCAACAGCTGCGAGAGCGGTTATGCTGGCCCGTTCACAAGGCAGGATGGGATCGTTGGCTGAGCAGCTCGATCTTTTCATCGCCGTTGATCGTGCGTTCGAGCCCGGTCCGCCGCCGAAAACAGCCGCGACAGAGCTGGCAGCGCTTACGGACGCGGCGGTGATCGCCGCTCTGCCTTTGGCCACGCTCCGGACGGCGCCGGATTTGGCGGTTGAGGCTGGTCGCCGGCGCATTGCGGCGGCCGTGGCACCGCTCGAAAAGCTCTGCCAGCGGCTGACCGGCTATGGTGCCGACACAATCGTTCCCGAGCAAAAGGCGGCTCTGGAGGCGCTTGCCGTGATCGGCGGCGGCGATGCGCGGCAAGCCGTCCTCCGCCTGATCGTCGGGCAGATCGTGCAGGGTCCAAATTTGGCCATCGCCCTCGACGTCGCGGCCAAACTCGGCACGCCATTACCACCACGGCAGCTCGCGCGGCTGCTGAGCGACCCCGACCCCTCGATCCGCGCCAAGGCATGCCGCTGCGTACAATCCGCGGCTCCCGCAGTGGTTGCAAGGCTCATCCAACTGCTCGACGAGCTGCACGCGTCGGTGGCAAACGCCGCCGCGTGCGCGCTTGGCCGGACGGGTCGGGCAGAGGCGCGCCCGATGCTGATGCGCTTGCTGCGGGAGGCGCCCTCGGCGGCGATCATCGAGGCGGTGGCGCCGATCGCCGATCGCGACACGATCGTATTGCTGCGCCGGATCGCGCGTACGATGCCCGATCTGGCCCGCTCGGCGATCATAGCGCTCGAGGATATCAAGGCGTGAGCCGCCGCCGCCAAGTACCGCCGAGCGCGCGATCTATCCACGGAGTCTTTGGAGGGCGGCTCAATATCGCTGGCCGGAATATCACCCGCGCTCTGGGGGCTCGCGGCGGGCGGCGACCTCGGCCCGCACGCCGCTGCCGGTCATCAGCATCTCCGCGGTGTAGGCGATAATCGCCCCGATTGTGCACAACACTGCCGCGGCAAAGGCGGCGAACAGCACCGAAGCGGCGAATTTGTTGCCGACCGCGCCGACAAACAAGGTCAGCACCGAACCGCAAGTAGCAGCTGCACCAGCTGCGGCGAGCACAACTGCGACATCGAGCGCCAGGGATCGCCGACGCAGCCGCGCCAGCTGCAGTGAGAGAATGGCAATCACTTCGGGTTCGGCGCCCTCCATCTCTTTTGCGATCTGGTCGACCCGATCGCCAACCCGCGCCAGCCGCGTGGCAAACACGTTGAGCAGCGCTGCTATGCCTGACAATAGAAAGATCGGGGTCAGCGCCAACTGAATGATATGGGCGACGGTGTCGAGTGGCGCAGTCGTCGGCGTGATGAGCTCAGGCATGTCGCAATCGTCGCTCCGCTCCTCTCAGCCGCGGGCGCATGTTGCGGGCGCTTCCCGAGAGGGCAATTGCGCCTTTACGGGTGGCTTCAGCGAAATAGGCCGGCTCATCCTGGCTCCCGAAAATAAGGCCCGTGCTTTCTCATCCGCGGGTTTGGCCTGGCATAGTCCGGTCGCGACGATCGATTCGCGTTTAATTGCCGAGAAAGCGCGCGAGGAAGGCGGGCACCCGCGCAAATGCCTCCCGGCGCGCCGCCGGATCGGTGCCCTGAATCGGCACGATCCCAGCGGCCGTGCGGTATTTCGGCGATTCGTGGAGCGGCATGTTAGGCCAGTCGAAATCGTGATAAGCGCCCGGATACACCTCCACCTCGATCGGCGAGCCCCGGACGATGGCGCCGTCGAGAAAGGCTTTGCACGGCGCGGCTGGGGTCCAGACATCGGCGGCACCGAGTAGCACCAGAAACGGGATCTCGGTCGTCCATGTCACCGGCCACCTGTCCGCGCTGCAGCGGGCGGGATAGAATGCGACTGCCGCACGGAAATCGCCGTGCGGCAAGGCCGCGGGCCGGCCGAGACTCGCGCGCGCGATCGTCCCCAATATCGTGCCGCCGCCGGCCGACCAGCCGATGGCGCCAATTCGGTCGCCGCGGACGAAGGGCTGGCTCTGCAGATAAAGCATGGCACCGTAAGCATCTTTCGGGCGGTTCGCGATCACTGTCGGGTTAAAGGTCGCCGGCGCGCACGTGTTGACGACGCCGCGCGGGCCGAAGCTGTCGACCATCAGCACGGTATAGCCAATGCTGTTCAGCGCCATCGCCCACTCGACCTCGCGCGTGTTGATCGTGCCGAGGCGATCACTGATCATGCCGCCGCAGCCGTGCAAGAACACGACACCCGGATGCGGGCCCGCCTCGGCAGCCCGGTAGAGATAGCCGTCGAGCATCGTGCCACCGGGGTCGAGCGACGGGAAATGCACGAGCTGTTGCGCTGTTGCTGTGTTCGTCCAGCCGATCAGCGCTGCCGCAGCGGCGGCCACGGCCCAACGCTTCATCGTTGCACTCCTTGATTCTATCATTTCGTTGGGGCTCGATTGCCGACCCTCTGGGCTAACAATCCCCCTTGATGGAAGGGAGTGAGCTACCGGTCCGAGCGGTTTGGGACAAGCCATAACCGGCGCTGGTCACAAACCCTCGGGCGTCTCGCGCAACCCGTGCGCCGGCCCCAAATATAGCGCCGTGATTTTTGCCCTCCCGCTGTATGACGACAACCCGGCCCGCCGTGCCCCTGTCGTCAACTATCTGCTGATCGGCCTGTGCATCGGAGCCTTCTTTTGGGAGCTCGGTCAAAATCAACACCGGGTCGTGTACGGTTACGCCATGATCCCGGCGGTGTTGTTTGGCCGGGCCCATCTCGCACCTTATTTACACCCCCTGCCCCCCTGGGTGACGATATTCACCAGCATGTTCCTGCACGGCGGGTGGTTTCACCTGATCGGAAATATGCTGTTTTTGTGGATATTTGGGCATAATGTCGAGGACGAACTCGGACATTTTCGCTATATCGTGCTTTATTTGGCAAGCGGCGTGGCCGCGGCGCTTATCCAAGGCTTGTCCGATCCGGGCTCGCATGTGCCGATGATCGGCGCGAGCGGCGCCATCGCGGGGGTGCTCGGAGCTTATGCGGTGTTATCCCCGCGGGCCAACGTCCATGTTTTTGTCTGGATTGTGATCTTTTTTCGGATCGTCAACGTTCCAGCGTGGATACTGCTCGGTCTCTGGTTTGCGATGCAGCTGATCAGCGGCGTGGAACAGGGCCGCAACGGCCCTGGCGTTGCCTTTTGGGCGCATGTGGGCGGGTTCGTTGCCGGCATGCTTCTGCTCACTCAATTGCGCCGGCATGGCACTTTGCTGCTCCGGCCGCAGCGCAGCGCTATGTTGGCCACCACCCGGCCGCGGACATTTCTCGAGCAGCGGCGGGCGAGCCGCGGCTCGGTGCCGTCCGCTGGCCGACCTTATCGGCATCCCGCCAACCCGTGGGACCGGTGGTAGGCTGATGCGCGGTTTAAGATCAGCCGCCCGTTGCTATAAATTGCGATTCCCCGGTAACTACTTTACAATCGGTGTTCGCAGCTTGCTTGTCACGACCGAGTTACGATCCGCAGCAATTCTTTACAGTATAAACTCATGCCGACGCAGAACCATTAACTTGTTTTTAACCGATCGGGAACGGAATCGCTCTGTGCTGCGGAGATGGGGGCTGGCATGAGCGATACGTTCCGAAACACGAAAATCCGTCCGGCACCGAACGGCAAAGTCTATGTGGTGTGGAACGGTAAGCCGATCTGCGAAGCAGACGGTGGTTTGCGTTATTTTGAAAACGAAGAGAACGCGCATGAATTTTTGGCGCGCTGCGATCTCTCGGAGATTTTGTTCGGACCCGCTTTGCACTAGGCAGAAAGGTTTCACATGCGGTCTTGCGATTGACCTGGGTCGTCATTTCTCGCAGAGCTGACGCGGCCCGCCGCCATAGGGCTGGTAGGTACAATCCGAGGGATTGAACGACGAGTAGGTTTGCGAACAGAGAGCGATGTCGCATTGCCTGCCGCCGGCCGTGGCTGCGGCGTCAGCGCTTTGCGCGGCCCGGTCTGACGGCGGTCCACCCTTTTCGCATCGGAGGCGGGGCCCCCCGTAATAGGGCTGATAGGTACAGTCGGACGGCCGAAACGACTGATATTTCGCCGCACACGCCGCGTCGTCACAACTCGGATTTGATGGCTCCGACGATCCTTGCACCGCCTCTTCGTCGGGCATGGTTTGCTGATCGGACTGAGGCGTCGACGCGTCAGCCGGGGTCTTTAGGGCGACCTGCACTCCCTGCTGATCGAGCAAGGGAATTGCTTTGGTCATGAACTGCTTCCAGATGGAAACCGGCAACGAGCCGCCGACGACGCGCTTCATGGGACGGTCGTCGTCATTGCCGACCCAGACCCCGACGACAAGCGCATCGTTGAAGCCAATGAACCAGGCGTCGCGATAGTCTTGACTAGTGCCGGTCTTCCCCGCGGCAAAGCCGTCTAGCGCCGCCATTCGCCCGGTGCCCCGCTCGACCACTCCGCGCAACAGATCAACAAGCGGCTTTTGATAAGGGTCCAAAGTCTGCTCCGCAACCGCCGGCGTCGTTTTCAGCAGCCGCGAGTGGTTGGCGCTGCCGATCGCGGCCACTCCCCAGGGTCGCAAGTGCATCCGGTCCGCCTGGACGCACGCAAAGGCATCCGTCATATCGAGAAGACTGATTCCGACCGATCCCAATGCCAGGCTCGGTACATTGGGAAGCCGCTCGGTAACGCCGAGATCGCGTGCGGCGGCGATAACGTTGTCCAATCCAACATTCATCGCAAGCCGTACGGCCGCGGTGTTAACCGATTGAGCAAAAGCGTCGGCGAGCGTGATGCGGCCGAAGTGCTCGTTATCGAAATTTGCGGGCTGCCAGCCGTTGATGTCGACCGGCGCGGCGTCGATCGAGTCTTGCGGGGCGTAGCCTTTGCGCAACGCGGCGAGGTAGACGAACAGCTTAAATGCCGAGCCCGGTTGACGTTTCGCGTCGGTGGCGCGATTGAACTGGCTCGTGCGATAATTCCGACCGCCGACCATTGCCAGCACCGCACCGTCGGATCGCATTGCGACAAGCGCCCCTTGTGATACGCCCAGCCGTTGGCCTTCGGTCATCAGGGCATCATCCAGAACCTGCTGCGCAATCCTTTGCAGTTCCGGCACGAGTGTGGTGCGCACCCGCACGATGCCGGACTGCGTGCCGGCCAACCCCTCGGCCTGGCTTGCGACCCAATCGGTGAACCACGATTTTGCCGGCGCCAGGAGCCGCGGCGAATTCAGCGTGGCGGGTCTCGCCTTGGCTGCATCGGCCGCGGTGTTGTCGATCACGTGATTAGCAACCATAGCGTCGAGCACGGCCGCCGCCCGCGCCTCGGCGGCTTGCGGGTGACGCAATGGATCGAGTTCCGATGGAGCCTTGATCAAACCGGCCAGCATTGCTGCTTCCGACAATGTCACCTCGGCTACGGTCTTGTTAAAATAAAGACGCGCGGCTGCGGCCATGCCATAGGTGCCGTCGCCGAGATACAGGTCGTCGAGATATCGGGTCAGGATCTGATCTTTGCTGAGATGCGCTTCGAGCCAAATCGCGATCAGGGCTTCCCGAAGCTTGCGCACATAGGAGCGCTCGTCGCCCAGATATTCGCGTTTGACCAGCTGCTGGGTAATCGTGCTGCCGCCTTCGACGACCTCTCCCGCGTTACGGTTGGCATGCGCCGCTCGCAAGATGCCCCAGAAATCGATACCTCGATGATTGTAGAACCGCCGGTCTTCGATGCTGAGCACCGCTTTGATCAAGATCGGCGCAAAGTCCTTAAGGGAGTCATCCGCCATTCTGAGGGGCCCAGCCCGTCCCAGCGGTTTACTATTTGCCGCTTCGAGCAACAGGGTCGGTTGGCGTGGCTCAGTCACCCGCTGGTCAAGCGGCAAGCCGAGCAGCGCCCACAGCAATGCGCCGGATATGACGAGCACGGCGCCGATGCTCGCAACTGCGAGACCCAGCAAAAGCCTGTGAAGGTTACGCCCGACGACGCGTGCATGCGGCGGGTTCGTGCGCCGATCAGCGGTCCTGGACCGCGGATCTTGGGTCAGCCGCCGGTGGTATCGGCGCAATGAGACCCTCAGCTGTGCCGCAAGTGCCCCAAGATCGGCACCCGCGGCCTTGAGGAATTCCGCTGCCGCTGCCGCGGTTCGGCTGCCCGGCCGTTGCGGCCGTTCGCCCCCGTCCCGGTCTCGACCTCTTCCCGGCGTTTGATCCGGCATGTTTAGCATGACAGGGAAGCGAGCAGCATGGCGCACGACGAAGAGAAGGCTCGCTCGGTTAAACACCTAGCGGGCGATGTCGTTGCAGGTCCTTCGAGCATTCGAGCCGAGTCCTCGCGCGGCGCGCAAACACGGCGAACAGGCCGGCAGGTTAGCGATCAAATATTCGTGAGCGGATCGCCTGCGACATGGCGGCGATCGAAGCCGGGGCGGGAAAGGCGGCGGGGCGCCTCTTGCGGCCGGGATGATAAAGATAAAATTTCAGAAATTCGCAGTATTATGATCTTGGGTTATTCGGAATAATTTGGCTGTTGACTTCGTCCCACTGAACGCGTGAAAGAAAGGATAGCCATCGATTGGTTTCTCTCAAAGTACTGAGGACGGCGGATACAAACCACAGGTTGAGGCAAAGCAGCACCAACGTGCTGAGCTCAAACCAGTGAATAACTATCCAATCCAATTTTGGCTCCGATAGCGTCTGGTGAATCAAATGGTGTGGAGGTCGAGAAAACGATAGCCACTTTTTAACGGTGGCGAGAGCACAAAGGCGTGCATTCTGCCGGAGCGAGGGGAGCGGGCCCTCGCGGCGCGCCGCGTCGTCGTCGCCCAGGCTCGGTTGTGCCGGGTGCCGCGGCAGGATCGGCATGGCCCGCGTTACGCCCTTCATCGCCCCTATTCGCTCTCCATATCACGGCTACGGGACGGCCGCCTGTCATCATGAGTTTGGTCCGCGTGGCAACCGGCCTCTTGTGGCCGCCGGTCAGCCGCCGCGGGCTCGAACATTTGCCGAGGGACATCCACATCCGCAGTCCGCGTGGCGCTTTCTACTTTCCGATCACTACCGGCATTGCGATCAGCGTCCCGTTTTCGTTGTGCTGTCGCTCTCCACCGGTAGCGGTTGATCCCGGCTGGCCGTTATCGCGTGAGTTGCATCTTAGGGAGATCGTCGATACCCGGGTACCGGGCACTCGGGTGACCATCAACGAGCCGCGGCTGATCGACCCGCGAAGTGCCCGCGCCGACTTGCGTCCATGACCGAGGCTCGCTGTCAACCCGGCGCCAAGGGGCCCAGTTCGAGCCGGCTCGCTGTCGGCGTCGGTCGAGCCTGCCGACTGGGTAATCGAGATGTCTGCAGGCTGGGATTAGGCTTCGGCGGGTGCGGCTAGACTGCGATCTTGACAAGCTCCGGGCCATTTTGCCGAGAAAGCATAAGAAGAGCCTGCCCCCCTCGCGTTTGGGTAAAATGCCCAATTAACCTATTATCCCGACAGGTTTTCTATCCGGATCGCTCGCTTTCGGCGAATTCGTCGTTCGCCTGCGACCGGTGAGGAAGCCTCGATCTAACGAGACAGATCGTGTGCTACCAAATCCCTACATTTTATCTGTTATGGACACGTGACCCATCTCGGTTGTCAGCCGCGGCGGGCGTGGTATCTTCGATGGGCCGACGAACCCGAAGAACTCGTCGACGGTGGAGTTCCGCGACTCGATACAGGACACTTTGCGGTGCAAAAGCTGATCTCTGCCGCTCTTATCGTACGAAACGAGGAAAACCACATCGGCGCTTGTCTGCGCTCGATTGCGGGACTCGTTGACGAGATCATCGTCGCTGACACCGGATCCTCTGACAATAGCCGCGAGATTGCGGTTGCTCACGGTGCGCGCTTATTCAATTATGAGTGGCATGACGACTTCGCGGCGGCGCGAAATCATGCGATTGACCAGGCGACAGCGGACTGGATCCTCTACATCGATGCTGATGAACGGGTCCGGCCCTACGATCGCCGCGTGCTGGAAAGCGAGCTTCGCGATCCCCGCTTGTGTGCCTGCACGGTCCGCTTTTATCCGTGCACCGGGTGCACCGCTTACCCGGAACACCGCTTGTTTCGGCGTGATCCGCGCATCCGTTTCAGGAGCGCAATTCACGAGACGATCATGCCGGACCTCAATGGGATTGTCGCGGCCGGCTGGGGATGGATCGGATCCTCGCGGCTGACGATCGATCATCTCGGCTACGATGGGGACCAGTCGCACAAGGCCGAGAGAAATTTACCCCTACTCACCAAACAGGTGCAGGTCGACCCCGACCGGATTTATTTGTGGTGGCACCTGGGCTCGGTTTATCGCGACCTCGGTCGCTTGGCTGAGGCCGAAGCGGCCTGGTCGCGAGGGGCAGAAGTTGCGCGGCACAGTTCGGGCCGCGGGCCGGAAATCGCTATGTGCCTCATCGAACTGGTCAAACTCCGTCTGTTCAGAGGCGAAGAGGCGCTGCCGCTGATCAAGGAGGCGAAGGCGCTGCAGCCCGATAATCTGCTATTGCAGTGGATCGAGGCGCGGGTGCTCGTCAAGGCCGGGCGGCACGCAGAGGCGCTTCCTACCTTCGAACGCCTCGCACAAGTAAATCCGGACACTCTAATGGGCGAGCTTTCCTACGACCGCCGCATTTTTGGGGCAGGGGCCTTCGCCGAAATGGGCCACTGCGCGTTCCGTCTGGCCCGCTATGCGGAGAGCGAGAGCTATTATCGACAGGCTGAAATGTTGGAGCCCGAATGCCTGGAGTTTCGCATCAAGCGGCAGCTTGCTGGGAAACGCGCTGCCGCGAACGGTCTCGTCCTCGGGTGACACGTCCGATCTCAAGCGGGCGTGCTTCGCTGACGCTAGTGAGCCGGCTTGTCTTGCCGGAACCGTGCTAGGCCTGCAAACCGATCGGCGCGGCGGCTGCTTCTCGGCCGTCGCAATCTCCGATCCGCGCGAGATCACGTCCGAGGCGATGAGTGTTCGGCACCGATATTTGAGCGGGTGACGGCGGGATTGCCGGGAATTATGGATCGGACCGGATTCCGTCCGGTTATCGTGGCCGCGTTTCCTGGCGAATATACCCGATGTCATCCCGGCTGAGTGTGTTCCGGAAGCCGACAACCACACCAGGGCCGGGACATATGCCGTTGTGCCTCTCGCACATAGCGGCAAAAGCTCACCATAGTGTCGGCGGGGTTGCGTACGATATAAAAGACGAGAAAATTTTCCCGTAGATACCCGGTCAAGCCGTCGAAAAATGCGAGTTGGTGATGCTCCTTGATGATCCTGCCGTGCGCAGTCAGACGTATCGCCTTGAGAAAGCGCCGAAAACTCTTGCACCCGTAAAAATCGACTCCGGCCGAAGTGTCGCTGCTGATAAATCGCCGGGCGTCCCGGCCAAAGTTCAGCGCCAGCGTGTTCATCAAAAAATGGGCGCCCGACCGCTCGTGACCGGCGGAGCCTTGCCCGCCTCGGCTATCGCCAATTCGAGCGGCTGGGGGTCCTGTGGCTCTAACCAACGTCGACAGAACCGAGGCTCTCTCCATGTTGCAGGACCTAAAAGCGCGGTTGCATGCGGCGGCGGCCGTACCGTCGCGGTTTCCCGAGGAGCGCTTCACGGGCCGCGGCATCGTGATCTGCGCCGGCGGCGCCCGGCTTTTTACTTGTGCGTGGGTGGCGATCGCGCTGCTTCGTCGGCAGCTCGCATGCACGCTCCCCATCGAGGTCTGGCATCTCGGTCCCGAAGAAATGGGCCCGCCGATGCGCGGTCTGCTCGAAGAGTTGGGCGCCCATTCCGTCGACGCATTCGAGGTCGCCAAGCGGCATCAGGTGGAGCGGCTGGGCGGTTGGGAACTCAAGCCCTATGCCGTCATGCATTCGCGTTTTCGCGAGGTATTGCTGCTGGACGCCGATAATGTGCCTGTCCGCGACCCGAGTTTTCTCTTCGATCGGCCGGAATACCGCGATACCGGTACTCTATTCTGGCCGGATATCGTGCGGCTGTCGCCGGGCAACCAGATCTGGGCGATCAGCGGGCTGAGCTATCGTGATACGGCTTCGGTCGAATCGGGGCAGATGGTCCTCAATAAATCCCGATGCTGGCGGGCACTATGCCTGGCAAATTGGATCAACCAGCATTCCGACGTTTTCTACCGGTTTCTACATGGCGATAAGGATACGTTTCTGATCGCCTGGTTGATGCTAGAGCAATCCTATCACTTGATTCGGCATCGGCCCAAATTACTGGATGCGACCCTTTGCCAGCGTGATCCCGACGGTGCCGTGCTGTTTCAACACCGCAATGGCGCCAAGTGGATCCTCGACGGCACTAATCCGCGGATCGACGGTTTTCGTCTGGAACGGGAATGCCGGACGCTTCTCAACGAGCTCGCTACCTTGTGGGATGGGAGGGTCTTTAACCCGCCACCGCGCTCCGACGAGGTTCGGCGGTTGGAAGCAGATCTAGCGCGTAGCTGCGAGTTTCGTCTTATTCGGGTTTCGTCCGACGAAAGACGAATCGAATTATTACCTGATCATCGCATCCGCCCGCCCGGCCGGCACGAATACTACTGGTACGTGGCCGACGACCCGCACGGCCCCGAGCTGCGGACCGAAGCGAACGGTCTGCGCGGCTGGGGCCTGCGGCAGTCCGAAGACGGGATCTGGCGCGGCCGGTCTCTGCAGTCTCCTGGCATGCCGATCGAGCTGGTTCCTGCCGGTGCAAGTCGTCCGATCGAGCAGCGCCGTGACGGCCCAGACCACGAAGCTCTGATGTCGCTGCTCGACCGGATACTCGATTCTTGCGCGGCGCTGCCCTTGGATGGCGAGGTGGCGCGCGACCTGGCCGGTACATTGCGGACGCTGGCCGCCCTCGATCCGGCGGTAATCGAGCGGGTTCGGGACGAGAACGGAGGTTCAATACCCGGATCGGCGCGGGCGCAGATGGTTCAGAGAGCGCTCGCCGGGCTCGCAGACCCCAGCCGACGTTCCGATAGCGGCAAGATCGCGCCAGGACACAACTGGCAAAGCGCGCCATTCAAACTGGGACCCGGTTACGGCCGCTGATGTCACACAGTCGACCTGCAATTATGGCATCCGATCGGGAGACAGTCCTTATCCTGACCCCTGTCAAGAACGCGACCGGCTTTCTTGATACTTATTTTGCCGGACTCAGCAAGCTGACCTATGGGGCTTCGTCAATCTCGCTCGGCTTTCTTGAAAGCGATAGCGATGATGCGACCTATGAACGGATCAGCGAGCGGATCGAGCCGCTGCGCCGCCGCTATGCCAGTGTCGAGATCTGGCGAAAAAATTTCAATTTTCATATGCCCCAGGGGTTGCCGCGCTGGACGCATGCGTTCCAGATCCCCCGGCGAAAGATCCTGGCGAAGGCGAGAAACCACCTGTTGTTTCACGCACTGAAGGACCATGACTGGGTGCTGTGGCTCGATGTCGACGTGATCGAGTACCCGGCAGATTTGATCGAGCGTCTGATCGCGACCGGTCGCGACATCGTCCATCCCCATTGCGTCCAACACCATGGCGGGCGGACCTTCGATCTGAATGCCTGGCGAGATCACGGCCAGGTTCATATGGATGATCTGCGCGGTGGGCCCGATCTGGTGCGACTGGATTCGGTCGGCGGCACAGTGCTGCTCGTGCGCGCCGATACCCATCGCGACGGGCTCATCTTCCCCTGTTTTCCATACGGTGCGGCGAATCCGGCGGTGCGGCGCCCCGGTCCCTTGGCTCTCGGCGGGGAGCTCGAGACTGAGGGCTTTGGCATCATGGCGAGGGATATGGGATATCAGTGTTGGGGCATGCCCAATCTCGAAGTTCTGCATGCACCGGTCTGATGAGCATTGCATGACCTACGTCGATCATATCCGGCTGCTGTCCTGCGAATTCGAGGTACAGACCGATTCGCGAGAATTGATGGACTTGCTCTGCTTAGTCACGCCGCGCGCCGAGCAGGATGTGCCTGTCGTGACGCGTTGCACGGCGACCGTAGATTGGACGGGTGAAGAATTCCGCATCGACATCGACGGCGTGGAAGATGATTTCGAATTGAGCGTGACGAGTGCGGTCGAAACGCTCTGCCAGCGTCTGGCCAACCGTGCCATTGCCACGCTGCCCGACCATATCCGTGTAAACGCCGCCACCGGTATACATGCCGGGAGCGCGTTCTTGCTCATCGGGCCCGAGCGCTCCGGCAAGACCACTCTGGCGCTTAGTCTGATGCTGGAGAATATTGACATTACCGGGGACGGACTCGTGCTGCTCCGTGGCAGCAAGGTCATTGCATTCCCCAGGAAGTTTTATGCCCGCGAAGACAGTCTCGTCCTCTTGCCGAGACTACGGCTGATTGACAGACTTGCGGGCTCGATCCGCAACCCGCAAGAGGGCCGCGTCGTGGCCCTCGATCCGCTGGAGCTTGGCAAATCCTGGCGGATCGCGCCCGCTCCAGTGTCTACAATACTCTACATCGAGCCTAATTTCGGTGGCAGTAGCATCATGCGCCGGAGCGGCAAAGTAGAGATGATCCAACGCCTCCTGCCGCACTGCGCACCGCCTATTTCAGCCCGACGGGGCTGGCTCGGCGAACTCTGCGACATAGTAAATCGGGCCGCGACGTTCGTTTTGGAATTGGGCGACCTCGATGCTGCCGTGGCGGCGACCATCGAAGTATTGGCTTAGAACAGCGGGCCGATGAATCCTAACGGGTATCGTAAAGCATGCATCACCGGAATTCTGTATCCTCCTCGATGACATCCGCCGATCGAGATCGGCCCGCGGGCTGATGGCTGCAGCAAGGCCAGCGACATGGATCTCGACCGGTCAGTGGTGATTATCGAGAGAGGCCGCGTGCGGATATTTCGGTTCTGCCCGCCATGACGACCGCAACCGCCACGGCGCCTCTCGTCCTGTTCTACAACCGCGCGTTTTTCGGGTTTGGAGATCCGACAAAGGTCGACTGCGGCGGGAGATGTGAGTTCACCTCTGACCGCAGGCGCATCGCTCAGGCGAACGCCATCGTTTTCCATATACCGACCTTGCGCGGCATCCCGCTCCCGCCGAAACGCCCTTGGCAGCGGTGGGTGGCGTGGTCATTGGAGAGCGCGGTGAATTACCCTGAACTCGCCGACCCGCCGTTTATGCGTCAGTTCGAGATCACGATGACCTACCGGCGCGACGCCACGGTGTGGTGGCCCTACTTTGAGCCCGACACCGCGGCGGCTCTCCTGAGGCCGCCTTGCCCCAAAACGGAATCCTCGCCCCTAGTCTACTTCCGGTCGAGCACCGTCGACCGCTGTGGTCGCACCGCATATGCGGCGGCGCTGATGCGTCGCGTCAAAGTCGATTCCTACGGCAGGGTGCTGCACAACCGGGATCTGCCGGCACTGGATAATGGCCGGGAGACGTTGCTTACCGTCTCCGCGCGCTACAAATTTACCCTCGTATTGGAGAACTCACTGGCCGAGGACTACGTGTCAGAGAAGTTTTTCTCGGCATTGACGAGCGGATCGGTGCCGGTTTACCGCGGCGCGCCGAACATCGGAGATTTCGCACCGGCTGTCCGATGCTTCATCAATGCCGCTGACTTTGCCGCACCCGCCGAGCTGGCGGCGTATCTCAACTGGCTGAACGAGCATGACGACCCTTATCGGGATTATCTGGGCTGGAAATATACCGGCCTGAGCCCGAGGTTTCAGACACTCGTCGACTCAGTGCGAGGTGAGCCGCTATGTCGGCTCTGCGACTATCTCCGACGCACTGAGCCGGTCAATAATCACTAGCAAAGCTCGGACTACATCGCGGATGGGATCGCACCCGAATACGCGCAGAGACGGTGTGCTCTATGTGGTACCGGTGATGCCGCAAACTTTCGGCAATGGTCTGGCGATGCGTGCGGCCATGGTGCTCGGAGCCTTGGCGCGCCGTTTCGACGTCCATTTGTTTGTCGTGCCGGTGACGGGGGACGTTGGCCCGCCCTCCGATTTCGTGCGCAGCAGCACCGTGCGGATCGGCGGGCTCGATTTGGCGAGAAACGTCGATCCTCTTTATGGGTTGATCGCCCGCGTCTTGGATCCCGATGCGCGGGCGCGAGCGGAACTGGCCTATCCGAAGCCTTATCTCAGCCGTTTTTGCACCGGCGACAGCGCGGGATATTTGCTCGAATGGGGCAGCCAATTCAGTGTCAGCGCAGTCCACGTGATGCGGCTCTATCTGGCGCCTCTGGCGTTTCCGTTCCTGCGCCGGTCGCCTGCAGACCGGCCGCTGTGCGTGCTCGACCTCGACGAAGACGATGTCCAAACCTGCTGCCGCCTGGCGCGACTCTACAGCGAATTGGGGGATCGCGGAGCGGCGGCTTTTGCCACTGCGGAGGCAAAAAAATACCGGACATTCACCGATCGCTATCTGGGCGCTTTTGACCGGGTGATTGTCAGCTCGGAGCCCGATGCCGTTCGCCTCGCCGGGCGGTTTCCCGGTGCGCGGTTTGCGCTGGTGCCGAATGCCTATCGGCCAGTCGAACTCATTCATCGGCGTCGGCGCCGCGGCCGGCGGCCGGGGCCGCTGCGGCTAATCTTTGTCGGCACATTCGGATATTTTCCCAACCTCGATGCGGCGCGGTTTCTGTGCCGAGAGGTGTTGCCGATCTTGCGTCGGTTGAGCGATCGAGAGATCCGGATCGATCTCGTCGGGAGCGGCAGCACGGCGGCCATGGCAGGGTTTGCTGGGCGTTCAGAAGTCGAGGTCCATGGTTTCGCCGAAAACCTGGCGCCGCTCTACGCGGCGGCTGATGTTGCGGCTGTTCCGGTGCGCGCCGGCGGCGGGACACGGATCAAGATCCTGGAGGCCTTCGCCCATGGTGTCCCGGTGGTGACGACAGCCCTCGGCGCCGAAGGCATCGATGCGGACGATGGTGTCCACCTGTTGTTTGCCGACGACGCAGAAGCTTTCGCGCGCGCCTGCCTTCGGCTAAAGGAGGTGCCGGAACTGGCCGCCCGTCTTGTCGCGCATGCCGCTGAGTTGCTCGCTACGCGCTACACGCCCGCGCGGGTCGACGCCGCGCTCGCCGAGGCATATGGAGATCCCGCGCCTCCCGGGAGAAATGTATCTCGGCTTGACCCGTGAGCGGAAGGATATAGCATGACGGACGCAGCAAGCTGCAATCCGGTGATGGCGCCGGACCTCGAGATCAACGAGGTCGCAGATGGCTACATCGTCTATCAAGCCGACCGCGATCGGGTCCATTATCTCAATCAGACGGCTGCGCTGGTATTCGAGCTCTGCAACGGCCGCAACGCCGAAGCCGATATGCCGGAGTTGCTGCGATTGGCCTGGGATTTGTCCGAGGCGCCGTTTGAGGAGGTGGCGGACTGCCTGAAGGCCTTGCGAAAAGAGGGACTAATCACCTGAGTCGGCCGGCATGTCCGGATTTCCGGGGTTGGGCGCGTCTTGGGCCGAAAACAGACCAGTGGAAAGGTTAACTAAAATTAGGGATTGCGAAGATCTATCATCGCGTTATTCTCGCCCAAACGGTTGGGGAGGTTTGAACATGAGCGCCGATCTTCCGGAAAAAGTGCTGCAGAGCCTCGACGAGACCCGGCGCTCGTTTCTGAGCAAGCTGATCGTGGGGAGTGCGTTTGCCGTCCCGAGCGTCGCTTCGTTCTCGATGAGCGGTTTGGGAATCGGCGATGCTCTCGCACAAGAAGCGCCGAACATGTTCTGCTCGAACCTCCTGTTCTTCTGCTCGAATCTGACGCGCACCGAATGCCACTTGATCAAGAACGGCTCCAAGTTCATGAACTTTAGCGGCTGCAATTATGCCGGCCGGGACTTCCACGGTTTCATCCTCAACAACAACTGTTTTGAAGGGACCAACTTCACCGGTGCGAACCTATCGCAGTCCGATCTCAGCTGCACCAATCTCCGGGAAGCCGACCTCGCGGGCGCTCGCCTGAGCAGCGCCATCCTCGAAGGGTCTTTGCTCCTAGATGCCAACCTGGCGGGTGCCGACCTGAACCACGCCAACTTGATCAGTGCCAATCTCACGGGTGCCAACCTCGTGGGTGCCAACTTGCAGGACGCCCACCTCAACAACGCCGACCTGACGTCCGCCAATCTGATCGGCGCCAACTTGCAGGGTGCTGACTTAACCGGCGTCATCTGGGGCCACACGATATGCCCGGACGGGACGGACAGCGACGACAACGGCGGCACGTGCGTCGGCCACCTCGCACCTTCCTGACCAAACGAGGCCGCGAACTCGGCACATGTGCCACTT
>JAFAHP010000799.1 GCA_019237175.1 Alphaproteobacteria bacterium | reverse complement strand
CATTGACCTGATCTTCGCTCCACAAGCGGCGCAGGATTTCGAGATTGCGGTCCATGAGCCGCCCGCGCTCGTGGAATGGGACACCGACGGCATCGAATTCGCGCTTGTACCAGCCCGATGCCATGCCGAGCAGCAGCCGGCCGCCGGCGATGCGGTCGAGGCTCGACAATTCTTTGGCCAAGACCACCGGGTTGCGCAGCGGCAAAACCAGAACCCCGGTGCCGAGCTTGATCCTTTGCGCGCGCGCCGCGATGGCGGCGAGCAGGGTCAACGGGTCGAGGATCGGGAAGGGCGGGTCGACGCCAAGCAGGATGTGGTCCCAGACCCAGATCGAATCGAAGCCCAGCGTCTCGGCCTTGATGGCATAATCGATCAGCGCCTGTGGCTCCGGCACTTCCGGCCATGTGGTAAAATTGCGCAGTGCCAAGCCAAAGGTGTTCGTAAAAGCTGTCATCCCACCTTCCCGCCTGTCCTTCTCCCTACTCGTCATTCCCGCGAAAGCGGGAACCTAGGGGAAAACGCTTTTGAGGTGGCCCTGGGCCCCCGCTTTCCGCGGGGGCGACGATTGAAGAAGATGCCCCTTTCCACGACCAATGGTCACGCGGTGTAGAGGCGATCGGGATCGAGGTCGCGCAAGACCCGCAGTTCGTTTTCAGCCGGCGGGTCGGTGACTGCCAGATCCGACGCCAGCAACAGCTCGAACCCGGTGTTGGCCTGCACCTGCTCCACGGTCACACCGGGATGCAAAGCCAGCAATGTCATCCGCTTGGACACCTCGTCGAAGCCAAGCAGGCCGAGATCGGTCACCACGCGAAACATGCCGCCGGCGACGAGCCCGGCTTGGCACCGGCTCGTTCCACCCGAAAGAAAACCCGGGCTCGTCACGAAATCGACGCGCTCGACAAACCGCCGCTTCTCCTGCTTCATCGCGACGATCATCTCTGTCAGGCTGGCGATATCGTTACCACCGCCGCTCCCCGGGAGTCGCGTCGCAGGTTGTTGCGGCGACCCGATAAACGAGCTGTTCAGATTGCCGTATTGGTCGATCTGCGCGCCCCCCATAAAACCGACATCGACATAACCGCGCTGCAACAGCAACAACACATCGGTGCTGCTCAGCACCATATTGGCGCGGCGGGTACACCGTTGCTCGTTGGTGGAAGGCGGCAAGCGCCCCGGTTCGACATAGGCTCCGATCGTGCCCCCCTCGAACAGAATCGTCAGCCCCGGGGCGTGCAGCCGCTGCGCCAAGCTCGCGGCCAAGAGCGGTATGCCGACCCCGGCAAACACGACTTGTCCGTCGCGCAAGAGCCTGGCACTCATGACCGCCAGCAACTCGCTTGCAGTGTAGGATGGCGCGTCAGTCGTCATAAATACTCTGTCCGCGGCGGGCGGCGTCGAGCAGCTCTGCCAGCCCGATGCGGTCGAGATAATCGATCCAGGATTTGGGCTGGTAAAAATAGCACTCGAGATAGTCGCGGATCCCTTGCGCGGCGTCCGGTTTCAACGCCGCGGCATAACGGTCGAGATGATCGAACAGCGGCTCGTAAACCCCGTAGCATTCGTGCGGTGCGCAGCCGAACGGAACTTCGACAACCGCGTCGACGGCGAAAAACGGGACCTTGGTCTGATCCGGCCGGCGCCGGATCTGGTCGTTCGAGACGATGCGTTCGGTCGTCAGAATCACGCGGTTCGCCGCCAATGCAAGATCGACATCCATAAACGGCAATCCGTCGATCTGGGCGTTGCCATAGGCGTCGCAGCGCTGGACGTGGATCAGGGCCACATCCGGGTTCAGCGCCGGCACCAGCGCCAACTTCTCGCCAGTGAACGGGCAGTCAATCGTGCGCGCGTCGGGCAACTGCGCCACCACATCGGAGCCCAGCATCGAGCGCATCGGCAAAAACGGCACGCCCATGGCTCCGGCGCGAAACCGCAAGCCGATCGCGAGATGGCTCCACTCCTCAAAGCGAGCGCGGCCCGTTTCCGTGTAAGCGCGCATGATGCGCGAGACACCCCACACGATGCCAAGGCTGAACCAGCTGGTGATCAAATGCCGACTCGCTCCGGAGGCGAACAGCAACTCGCCCTCGCTCGAGCTGATGCTGCGCGCACAGACGAGATCGCGACGGCCGGCTCTGATCAGTGCCCAGATCATCGCCAGCGGCGTGCGCGACAAGGTGCTGCCGCCAATCCCGACCATCGCCCCATCGGGTACCAAGGCGGACGCCGCGTCGAGCGTCATAACCTTCTCGCGCAGACTGCGGTCGCGCTCGCGAGTGCGCCGGCACAGTTCGTCGTAGGCGAGCGTCACGCGGCGCTCCCTGCCGGGGAAAACCTACGAGCACGCCCCGGCACACCGCCCAGACGGCGCGCCGCATTGACGCACGCGCTCATCTCGTACCGGGCCGATAGGCGGCAGCGTTACCGGAAACACATCGTGCGAGTGTAAAGGTGGCTTCTCCAGTGCCGTCCTCAATCGCGAACATGACGGGCACGTTACGCGAATCAAGCCATGCCGTATAGCGGGTCTTGCCGTCGAGGATGTATTTGCGCACCGGAGTGGGATTGCCGTCGATGACGACCGAGGCCGGTGCGCCGCCGCTAATCCGCACCTGTTCGATTCCTCCTGTATCGGGGCGCAAGATTGTCGTCGACTGCAGAAAATCGGGTGCGCACGGCTCTGCCGGATGAACGGTTCCCGCCGTCGTCGACATACTTTGCGGCGACATAATCACAAAATGGCTGCCCTGCGCCTCGCCGCGGACCTCGACCCGCCCGCTCGGGTTTTCGGTCACTCCGTGAAACGAGACCAGACGATTTCCCTGCCATCGTTCCGTTCCGGCCGCGTCCATACGGTACAGAGGGATGCCGAGCACGCTGGCGTCGATATGTTCGTGCGTAGAGATCTCGGTTACGCCGTTGCCGCGCGGCTCGACCGTACAGCTGTACGAACCGAGATTCCCGATCATCGAATGCGACACGCGATAGACGAGTTGGAGCGGGACGGCCGCAAACGCCGGGCCGGCGCTAACCATAACAACCATGACACCAACAACTGAAATGATCGCGGTGCACAGCCGCCGCTTTGCGAAAGAAGCCGTGAGAGAAGCCGCACTCTTGGTTGGCGCTGCCCGTTTGTACCCGGAGGCGACCTTTATCATAATCAAACGCACCTATGTCTTAATCAACAGAAACTTAAGCGAAGCGTCGGTACCCGACTCTTGGCAACGCCTCTTAACGTACGGATCACGTCCAAGTCCAGGAATGATGTGCATCAATCGCTGAAACGAACGATAGATTTTGAATGACCAATTACTCGCGAATCCGGAAGGCGAGACTCACTACGCGCAATTTCGGATGGCATGGCGTTTGGGCGAACCTGCGGTCAGGATGGAGCCGGGATTTGATCATCCTGGGTCGAGTACTTGCACGCCGGAGATCCCGGGCCACCGACCGCCAGATCCCACGAACAAGGCTCCCTCAAAGCGGCCTGCCAAAACCGGCTTGGGTGTTGAATTCGGCGATCAGCGCATCGAGCGCCGGGAGCGCCTGATGAAGGGTGGTCCAGAAGGATCGTGATCGGCGCTCTTCGAACGCCGTCGCCGCCACACCCTGCTGCTCGACCCAAGTGTAATAGCCGAGATTGAAAATCCGCGATCGATCATGATGGGTGAGTTCGAGCATGTCGTTATCGGCGATGCCTGAGAGGTGTTGGCCGAAGATTTCGCCGGCGTTCACGTCATCGAACCCATCGGGAAATCGGGTAGCGAGGAATTTCCGGCGTTCGCTGGCGTAAAGAGCAGCGCTATCGGTCGCGAGAGTGACGACGAGATCGTTCTCGTCGAGTTCGAGCCGCTTTGCGACCTTGATTGCCGCGACAAGGTTGGCGATGCCGGAAAGACCCAGCAGCTTAAGCTTGTTGGCGAGCGCAGGGTCGATCCGCCGACGGCGGGTCAAATAGGACACGCCGGTCGCGCTGTTGAACAGCAGGTCCAACGCTCCCGTGCTCTGCTCCGAAACGCCGGCCACGATATCGGTGTTCATGACATTGTGGATCAGGGGCACGTGCTTGTCACCGATGCCTTGGATGTTGTGCTCGCCAAAACCGTTGCGCAGTAGGGTCGGACATTCACTGGCCTCGACCGCGACGACCCGCGCGCCGAGCTTCTGCTTCAGATAATCTCCGGCGGCGAGCGTTCCGGCCGATCCCGACGCGGCGATAAATACCGCCAGCCGCAAACTTGGCCGATTTGTGCGCATCGCGTTAAAAATGCGCTCGAGCGCCGGGCCGGTGCACGCCCAATGAGCCAGGTAATTGCCGAACTCCGCGAACTGATTGAAGATGAGATTGGCCGGGTCGCGCGCCAGCTCGGCACATTTGTCGTAGATCTCCTTTACATTGCTCTCGGTGCCTGCGGTGCGGATGATGTCTTCGGGCCGTCCGGCCCACTGCCGCAGCCACGCAAAGCGCTCCTCGCTCATCCCTTCGGGCAATACCGCGATGCCGCGGCAGCCGAGGATGCGCGAGATCGCCATACCGCCCCGGCAATAGTTGCCGGTGGACGGCCATACCGCCCGGTGATGCGCGGGATCGAAGCGCCCGGTCACCAGTCGCGGGATAAGACAGCCGTAGGCTGCCAGCACCTTGTGCGCTCCAATCATCGGAAAAAAACAGCCGAGCGCCATTGCAATGGGCGCGCGCACCCCGGTCAGCTCCGCGGGGAAGATGAGATGCACGGGAAGCTGGACCGTCACGCGGCGGGTGCGGTCGTTATGCCAATGTATGCGAAACAAATTCGCCGGGTCGGCATGATCCGGGTCGACCGAGGGTGCGCCGCTCACCCGGGAGCGAGCGAGGCGCCAGGGGTTGGCGAGGGTGGCAAAAGCCGGCAGCTCGACGCCCGCGCGGCCAAGCCACGCGGCTGCCCGGTCGCGGGTCGCGCGGTCGGCGATCGCCATGTCGATGCCGAGCTCAGCCACAGCAGCCGGTCTGTTTCCTCAGCTGGTTGACAATTTCGAGCGCGGCACCGCCGCGCCCGGCAAATGCATCGATTGATATTTGCGGCCGGCGAGCTATTTCATTCCGACCCGCTGCGCCAACGGAATGTCGCAGCCGGTGCAGCTCGCGAGGGTAAAGGTCACCTTTCCGCCGCCATCATCGGCGACAAACTGAACCGGCACGCCCTGCCCGTTAAGCCACACAGTGTAGTGGCCTTCGCCATCAACCTCGTATTTCCGGGCGCGCACTGATCCACCGTCGATGGACAAGACTGTTTCTGCGCCGCCAATAACGTGAACCCGCTCGAGCCTGCCGCTATCCGGCCGCATCATCGTACTGGAAGCAAGGAAATTAGCCGACCATGGATTCGCCGGATGGACCGTTGGCGGTGCGGTAATTGTCCCGAGCGGCGAGTTGATCACAAAGCTGTTACCGCGCGCCTGCCCTTGCACTCTCGTCAACCCGTCGCCCTTGCTGGTGACGCCGTCGAACGAGATCAGACGATTGCCCTGCCAGCGTTCGGTACGTTCGGCATCTTCGCGATGAATCGTGACGCCAAGCACCTTGACCACGAAATGCGCGCGCGTTTGCACCGTGGTCGTCCCCCCTACACTCGGTTCGATCGTATTAATGTAGGTGCCAATATTACCGAATGTTGAATGTTCGACCCGGTAGGTCAATTGCATTGGCGCTACGGCCTGGGCTGCGGACCAGAGGCTCGCGGCGGCTATGCCGACAACCGCGGCGCAGCAAACCCGTCGGGCGCCGCCCGCCCATCGCTTTACCCGTGCGCCCATCGTATCCTCGGTCATCCCCCATCCCCCAGTACGATAGCCGCCCGTCCGCCCGGCTGCGGATAGACGTTTCAGAGGTTAGTCGCGATCGCCCGGATGTTCAAAGGAAATTCGAGCGAGCTGTCAGACACAACGCGAGGGAGAACATCGCCACGGCCGGATCGCGGCGTTTGATCTTTACTCATGCAGCAACGATAGAGGACGACATCTGACATTTTGATGACTTATGCTGTCGAGTATTGGAAGGACAACGCGGTGGGCAGCGTGACGCGACCGGCGCGGCAGCACTCTGTCGGCCGCCGGGGGTACGCCGAGGCCGGTCGCCTCGGACGCCATGACCGGGACGGAGGGTGGCTCAAGCCGCGGCGGGTTCACCGCGAACCCTTTTGGCAATTTCCTTTTCCCGGTCGAATTCCGCGCGCCGCTGACCTATCTCCTCAGCCGACAGCCGTTCGATATTCGCATAATCAAGCTTCCACGACGGGTCGTCGCTCCAGCGCAGCGGCGACTGCGCGGTCATCCGGGCCGCGGGTGCGGTTGCGAGCACGCGCAGCGCCAGTTCGAGACTGAACGACTGAGAGGCCGGATCTCTTGGCCTTCCCGCCGAGTTGCCCAAGGGAAAGTCGCTGAACAAAAAGCGCGGCACGCCGACATATTCCACGATGTCCTTGGCGCAACCCATAATGACCGTCGCAATGCCGTTCGCCTCCAGATAGCGCGCGGTGAGGCTTAGGGTCTGATGGCACACCGGGCAATTGGGAACGAGGATCGCGGCATCCGCTCGATCGGCACGACAGCGGCCAAGCAATTCCGGGCAGTCCTGGCTGAGGGTGGTACGCTGGCTGCGATTGGTCGGCGCGCCGTGAAAACGCCCGGCCAACGCACCGATCCGACCGGCTGCCGCTTCCAGTCGAAGCTGCCGCAGCGGGAACCAGGTGTTGCTGTCTTCCGCGGTGGTGTGCGCGCGGTCGTAAGCGACATGGGAGATCCGCAAATCGGGGTCGCCGGCACTGTCGCCCGAATAGACCCGGTAGAATTTCGCTGCCGCATTGTACGGGGCTCCCGGCCCCTGGTCGCCGCTATCGGGGCGATACGGAGCGGCGGTCGTGACCAGCGCGATGCGGCATTCGCCAAGCGGCTTATCGAGCGGTTGGAACGGCACCTCGGCGTAATGGGCCCAGCGGTAGGGCGCGCCATAGCCCAAACCCCGGTAATAGTCGCGCACACGCTGCATATAAGGGATCGGTGCGTCGTAATCGGCGGCAAACCCCAGATCCTGAACGCCTTCGCTCATCAGCCACACCCTCCTCTCGGCTAATGGGCAAAGCCAAAGAGACGCTGGGCGTTGTGATTGAGGATCTTGTCGACCTCGGCCTGGGCCAGAGCGAGCCGTTCGATATAGGCGAACGTCTCCTTGTACGACTCATAATCCTGCAGGACCGGATAGTCGCTGCCGGTCACCAGATGATCGGCGCCAAACGCCTCGAGCGCACAAGTAAACGCGGCTTTCGAGCCATAGCAGACGGTGTCGTAAAAGAATTTCTTGGCGGTGACCGACGGCGCCTCAGCGAGATTGGGATGGCCGCTGGCGCTCTGGCCCTGTTTGTCGAGCCGGTGCAAAAGCATCGGGATCGGCCCGCCCAGATGCGGCACGATGAATTTGATGTTCGGATAGCGGTACGGGATCTGCTTGGCGATCATGTGCAGCACAAAGGTTGCGTCTTCGAGCGACGTGCCGACCGCAGCGCGAAACCCGTATTCGGTGATAAAGGGTGAGCATATGCCGGTGCCGGCCGGGTGGACAAACAATATAGCACCGCGGCGGTTCATCTCCGAGTAGATCGGCTCAAACTCGGTTTCGGCGATCGAGCGATTGAGGCAGATGATGTTCATATTCACACCGACGCAGCCCAATTGATCGAACCCGCGCTCCATCTCCCGCAAAGCCGCGTCGATGTGCGGCAGCGGCAGCATCACATAAGACGCGATGCGCTGCGGATAGCGGTGGGCGAGATCGGCGTAGGCGTCGTTCAACATCTGCACCGCTTTGACGCACTCCGCTTCGTCCGGCAGATACGGCGGATGGTTCGGGGATAACACTTGTTTTTCGACCCCGGCCGCTTCCATCAGCTCGAAGCGCCCCTGGATGTCTTCCGAAGAATCCGAGAATGGATGCCGCGCCATGCCGCGCTTGACCGGCAGATGAACCGGGGATGCAAAGCGGTCACCCATGAACTCGCTGAAATTCCGCGGGGTGTAGTGGGCGTGGACATCGACGATCATGACCGGACTATTCCTTCACATACGCTTTGCTTGCACCGAACCTAGGCGCGGTAGGGACGGCCGGCAAGCGGCGTCGCCGGGCGGCAGTCCCGGGAACCTAAAGCAATTTTCACCAGATCCAAGCCACCCCTCGACGTGATGGCCGGTGGGCCTTTAGCCCGCCGGCTCGACCCGCGGGTCGGGCCCGGCAATCTACGTGGATCACCGGGACACCCCCGGGTTTTCGTCCGACCGGCCACCGGTAGCGTGGCCCGGGAGCGGTGATGACGATGTGAAGGATTGCACGGACGTTAATGGAAACGCTTTAGCGATATTCAGAACAGACAGCTGCCGCACGATGCGCTTCGATGCTCGGCAAGAATCGTGCTGCTTCGACGCCCGATGTTGTTCGCGACGCCCACTGGCTCTTGCAGAAGCGCTCCTCAGAATTTGTGAAATCATCTTTTCCTATCTATTGGGCTTCCCGGCAAAAAGCGGCGGCAATAGGCGCAGGCTTCGCGCAAGGGGGCGGCGGCGTGCCTCGGGTTTTGGTCGCCCCTGTTTTTCCTGTTTTATCAGGTTGAGATCAGGCGTCGCGGCGCACTCCGAACGAACTTTCTTCACCAAAGGCTCGACGTCGGCGCGAGCGTTGTGTGTCAAAGCGCGCGCCGCACGGTGGATATGATCGTGGCACCCCGCCGGCCGACCGCAGGATTGCCCGAGTTGTCCCCTGATAGACGGCAGCACCCGTCCGGCAGCCCCTGTTCCGGCCCTGTTTTTCAGGTCGAGACCAGGCATTGTTGCCAACTCCTCCTAGCAAGAAACAAGGCGATCTATGCAGCGCAAAATATTGATCGGTTCCACGGCGGAAGGCCGGGGTCCACCTCTCCCCGCACGAGTGGCGGGTGGGTGGGTGCCGGCTTTCCCCACGGATCAAGTCCGTGGGCTGAAGGCCCACGGGACAGCGGTTCAGCGTCATGTTTCACCTCTTGGGGCCGGCCACATGCCGGTGGCGAACTAGAAACCAAATCGCCGATTTTCCGGACTCCAGACGTCATGACCAATACAATGCGATTGTGGCAATTTTATAATTGCATATATATCAAAATGGCGACAGCGAGAGGTGCGCATCAGGTGCAAGGCGACGGGGTTCGCTTAACCGCTGTGCCCCCCAGCGTGAGCCCGGTGGCTTTGTCTGAGCTTGCAGGCTCCTTAACGAAAGAGCCCGTCTCAAAAATTCCCGATCATCGATCATCGACAGCCAGGGACCGCGTTCGGAAACCGACAAGAGCCGTTCAGCTTTGGCGGCAGCAACCGCTCAATCCGCCCCAAGCCGGCCATTAACCTGAGCCGCTCTGCCGCCTCGGGCGGATGGAGGACAGCTTTGACTTCGCGGCCACCTGGGTGCAGGGCCGAAGTATTGAAGACTTGCTTTCGACGGATGGATGCTCATTGCGAGCGGCTCTACCGTGTCAGCTCCTCAGCGCAGGACCCCATCGCCGTCGGTGGCGGGATTTAGAGTGTAGCGGTTGAGGCGCCCATGTCTTCCCGCCCTAAGCACATCGTGTTATCCTGCCACCGGGAACCTTTCATCGTGTTCACCAAACTATCTGGGTCAGACCTGCTGTTGGGCAATCTAACCTTGAGTTCCCCAAATAAAATGGCGGATCAGCTTGCCCTGATCTGCCATTCAGTATTCTGTCGCTGGGGAAACTTACCTTAATGCGAGCACAAAGAATTAGCCAGGGTGGCATCTGCCGGCGTCGGCACGTAGGGAGGCCCGAGCACGTTCGATGCTTTCGCATTAGAAATCAGCGTTTGTGCGTCCGGCGAGAGAAGGAAGCGCTGCTGGACAGCCGCATTCGCAGCAGCCGTTACAACGCAGACGTAGCCGTCATGGGTACCGTACCGCTCCTGGAGTGACAGACGCGGATCATTGGCTGCTTGCCGGTTAACCTTTGTGTCCCAGAAGGGCATATAGCCACCGCTGTTGCCTGCCCCGGCAAAGACCTGACCGACGCTTCCCGGGCCGTTACTTGCATTGGGCCCATACCAGCCGGTTGTGGCCAAGTTCCAACCCACATAAGTACCCAAAGGGGCCTCTCCCAGCACAGTTGGCAAACCAGTGACGCCTTCGTTACCGTCCCCATTCACTTTCGCCGCATAGACGGGCAGCACATTCTTGATGATTGGTGGCTGGATAGTTGGTACGCCACTCTCTTGGTCGTAGTTCTCTCCGGGTCCGAAGTCATAGACAAACGGCGGCCAAGCCTGATCCCCGTGATACTCAAGATTACGGATATTACTGGGAAATCCCTCGGCCGCCGCGGTGTTGGGCACGAGTTCTCCGCGCGCGAGCGTGGGATAGACGCTTGCCGGCATCGGCGCACCCTTCGTGAGCAACTGGATGAAAGCATACGTCAACGCATTGTTGGTGAACATCTCCGGGATTGGATCTTGGGCAAGCAACTGACCGGCCGGTATGGTCACCGCAGCGGGGGAATCCCAGTGGAAGCTGCCCGAGCCACCGCCATGCGTAGCGCCCGGCGAATAGTACCGATGGACATTCCGAGGCAACGGAATGTCCCCAATGCAAGTGAAGCCGCACAAGCTCGCCGACATCTTTTCAGAATAGAGCTCCGCCGAACCCAAGGTTTCCAGGATCTGCGGACATGTATTGCTCTGTGTGCAACGGTGGAGCATGCCGTTTGGCGGAAGGCCACGGGCCAAGTTCGGATAGTCCGCCCACCAGACCGGTGCTTCGTCGCCGCCCATGTACAGGTACATGAGGTTATTCGGCTGACCCCAACGGATGTTCATAACCATCATCCGCCCGTCGATCTGCGGCCAAGCGCCGTCAAAGACAGTGCGGCCGTTTTCGTCCTTGTTGAAGCCCCAGAAGATGAACCCATGGATGAATGCGCCCGACTGTGACGAAC
>JAFAHP010000791.1 GCA_019237175.1 Alphaproteobacteria bacterium | reverse complement strand
CCTTTCCCGACATAACCGCAAGCTTTGGCTTGCCACTGGAGATGATCCAATGGGTGGTCATCTGTTATGTCCTCACTCACGCAGGCCTGATGCTCGCCTTCGGCCGGATCGGCGACATTTTCGGGCATGGAAGGGTGTTTCGCGCCGGACTGTTGTGGAACGGCGCGGCGTTTTGCTGTTGCGCCGTGGCCCCGAGCTATGAGTGGCTCCTGTTCTGCCGGTTTCTGCAAGGGATCGGGGCCGCTCTGATCCTGAGCTGCGCCCCGGCATTGGTGACGGGCCTGTTTCGCGAAGACCAGCGCGCCCGCGCGCTTGCCGCGTTCACGATGATGTTCGCTCTGGGCTCGGCCGCCGGCCCGTTGCTTGGCGGGATGCTGGTCGACCGCTGGGGCTGGCCTGGGGTATTCTGGTTTCGCGCCCCGATCGCGTTGACGGCGCTTGCGTTTCTGACGTGGGCGGGGCTTCCGGCGCCTCCGCGCATCGGACCGCGCGAGCCGGTCGACCTGTTCGGCGCCGCGTTGCTGGCCCTCGGGATCAGCGCGGTTCTGTTGGCGCTCAACCAGTTGCAAGACTTCGCGAGACACGCCTTGCCGGCGATCGCATTCGGCCTAGCCGGGCTCGCCGGCCTCTTGTCATTCGTTCGCCGCGAGCGGCGGGTCACCCACCCTATCGTCGACCTCGATCTATTTGGAATCGGGGGTTTTGCGGCGGTCAACGCTGCCAGCGTTCTCGTCAGTCTGACGGGCTTCTCTGTCCTTCTGTTCGCGCCCTATTATCTCGTGCGCTTTACCGGCCTGTCGTTGCCGATGGCGGGCGCCGTGCTCGCCGCTTCGTTTCTTGGCAGCATCATTGCCTCGCCGCTCGCCGGCAGAATGATCGAGCGGTTTCCGGCTCACCGTATCCTGGCGCTCGGCGCCATTTTGAGCGGTGCGGGTCTCTATCTGATCGGCATCTGGGACGTCGCCGCGTCCCCCACCGTTATCCTCACGCCACTGGTGCTCCAAGGATTCGGCACCGGCCTCTTCCAGGTGGCTTATATCGATCTGGTCATGGGCGGGCTGCCGCCGGGTCAGCGGGGCGTGGCCGGCAGCTTGGCGATGCTGACAAGGACGCTCGGGATTGTGACCGGGGCCAGTCTGCTGACCCTGGCCTTCCACGCCTTAGGCGCCGCGTCGGCGGCAAGCGGCGAGGATTTCCTGTCGGCCTTTCACGCCACTTTCCGCTTGGCTGGGACGCTCTCCATCGTCACTGGCATCGTGGCGTGGGCTCTGCTATCCCAGCGGTCCTGGTGACCCTGGCACCGACGCCAAACGCACCCGCCGATCAGGGTTCTTCGAGAGTGAACCCCACTTTGAGGACGACCTGGTACTGCAGCTTGCCGGCTTCCACCTGCCCACGGGTCTGCAGCACCTCGAACCAGTTGATCCCCCGCAAGGTACGCGACGCCCGGCTGACGGCGTTCTGGATCGCGTCCTCGATGCTGGTCGTCGCCGAGCCGGCGACTTCGATAATCCGGTAAACATGATCGGGCATCGGCGTCCTCCCTTGCACTCTCTGGGTGAAAACACCCGTTCGATGATTTCGTGCCGCGATCGGTAAAATTAAAGACGCAGGGTCATCGCTGCTTTCGCGGGTAGCCCGCCCGCGGTCGATCAGCCGGTCGTGGGGCGTCGATCGGGTCCGCTGTCCCCATCAGCTGCTCGAACTGCCCCGGCGAGGAGAGCCACCTCCGCAGCGAATTGAATTCAAACCCGGGAACCATGCGTGACAGCGCCCGCAGCAACCGCGCCGTCATCGGGTAGTCGTCCGGACCCCAGGAAGCGATATCTCCCGCAAGATCGAGCTCGTGCTCGAGCGCAACGTCGAGCAGAGCTGCGAAATCTTCTACTGTTGTCACCGGTGCATCCCGAATCTCGGCGACAACCGAGCTGATTTCGAGCAGAAGCTCTGCCTGCCGCTCCCGCATCAGCCCCAGCTCGGCCCCGATGCTTTGCGCGCATCCGATCGCGGCGGCAATTTGATGGTGCTCATCCTCCAGCTCCGTCCATCGCTTGTGCAGGGCGACCATCGAAGATTGTGAACAGCCGCTCACGCGCCTGGGCCCTTTACCCGCATCCGAGACATCGTCCCATCGGCGGCACAGAGGCTAGTCGTTCGCCAGCCGGCCCGACTGTCCAAAACGCGTCAAAATTCGCCCGGCTCGTACCATTTCGGGGCGCCGGCGCTGGCGGTTTCAGCCAAAACTGCTCCGATTCTCGTAATACCGGGGGTGGCTCGAAGAGCCCTGGAAGTAACCGCCACGTCCGCGCGCAATACGCCTCGTACTCGCCCCGGAACTCCGTGTGGAGCGGCCTTTCTTCCGCTCGGATGCGGGCCATGAGCGGCGGGAGGGCGAAAAAAGAGGCGGTTGCGCCCAGACCGAGGATCGCCAGACCCAACATAATCAGCGTCAGCCGCACGATTGACATCGCCGATACTCCCCACCTCGCCAGCTGCTATGAATGGCTGTTCACTTACGCTTTCCAACGCGCCCTCCCCCGATTGGATCACTCAGGATGTCCGATTCCTGCGGTACCTTTGACGCTGGCTCCGGGCGTGAGTTCGGCAATGCCGTGTTGAGCCTGATGGCGGCGGTGCGAGACGTATGGGGTCTCGGCACGTCTGTAATGCAGACACTGGTCCAGCAGACGGGTGAGGCAACCGACAGGCCCGGTCAGGAACCGGTGGCCGAATTTGACCCTGAGGCCACGACATCAGACTGCGGCGACATTTCCCATGGGGGAGATCTTTCGTCCGTGCTGATCCAAACGTGGCTGATCTGCGCGACGAGTACGCTGCGGTACTGGCGGGACCTTGCGGAGGTTTATGCCAGATATCAGCCTATGCTGATCCGGTCGGTAGCCCGGCGCCCAACCCCTCAGCCATCGTTACCCAAGAGCGAAGACCGGGTTTTAGCCGATGAGTTGCGCGCCTGCCTCAGAGAAATCAGCGATGTCGCCGTGCGGGAGGCGCGACGCTTGCAGAGAGAGCTCGAGC
>JAFAHP010000681.1 GCA_019237175.1 Alphaproteobacteria bacterium | reverse complement strand
AGGTGTGCGGGGTGACCCCGTCGAGCCCCGCCCGTCGGCACGCGCTGCGAAAGCCTCTAATGATCTGTTTGATCGGCTCGCCGTGATAAGCCAGGACATAGGGCGAGCTGGCGCGTGCCTGGGCTTTCGCGAGAAACCAGCGCAGCTTTTTCGGGATCGGGATATTGGCGCGGCCTTTCTTTGTCCGCACCCGACCCGGCGGATTAAAATCAATATGCCCGCGGTCGAGGTCGACCTGGAGCCACTTGAGAGTGAGGATAGCCTCGCTGCGCGCGCCCGTGTAGAGGCCAAGCTGGATGAACAACGGGAGGTGCAATCGCGACTTGCGTTCTGCGCGGGCCGCAGCGAGCAACCGCGCCGCCTCGCCGATCGTTAGCCAGCGGTCCTTGCCCTCTTGCTTAGGAGGGATGCTCATTTTTGGCATCGTCAAGAGCCGACCATTCTCTTCGCACCATTTGAGGGCCGCTCGCAGGACGCTCAGCTCTAGTGTGATCGTGCCTAGCTTGACACCCTGTTTTAGTCGCGCATCGCGGTATCTGTTGCAGGTGACCGGCTTCACGGCATCGACGAAGCGGTCATCCCACCAGTCATTCAGACGCTTGATCGCACAACCGATGCGCGTCTGCTGGCGTTCAGTGAGGTTGGGGCCGCGTTCTTCCGCGTAGAACGAAAGAACCTCGGCTATCGCGATTTCATGGGGATAACGGGGGCGGCCGGGCAGTCCGAGTTGTTGGTCTTTTTGGTCGATGAGCCAACGCGCGAAGATTTGATCAGCTTCTCGGCGGCTGCTCGTGCCCGTTGAACGGCTTCTCTGCCGTTCACCATCGTGCCAGTGAATGCGCCAGATCGGCGCTCGACCTTCTCTCTCTCTAAGGAGGAGGCGCGGTTCGCTGGCTGGTCTGCCTCTTGGCATGGTGGTATCCCTCGTTTCTGCCAATCGACGAGATCCTGGTGGCGGTACATTGCCCGGCCGGCAACCTTCTTCCAGCCGATGCGCCCGGCGTAACGCTCGGCGCGCAACCACTTAAATTCGATCCCGAGCTTCTTGGCGGCTTCAACCTCGGTGTAGAGGGGTTCGATCTCCGACAGGGGCATCGTTTGTCCTCCAGCGCAAAATTAATGGGCACGACCCATGATTTCAACTACGCGCAAAGCTCGGCGCTAGTCGAGCCGCTTGCGGATGCGGTGCAGCTCGGCGATGACCCAGCCAAAGCCGACGATTGTGATCGCCAGCTGCACCAGGATGTACACCGCGATAACTGCCTGGAAACTCATCGGTTTACGATGCGATCCACAGCGCCGAGCGCACCAGCATGACCCACAAGCCGAGCGCGAGGGTAGCGATGATTAGCGCTGCAAGCGGCAGCGGTTGCGGCTCGAGATCGTCAGCGCGGTGCACGGCCCTGGCTCCGAAACGTCGTGGGCCCCAGCTCGTCTTCAAGCGTCGGCTCGCCCGGCCGCCGGTCGATCCGGTCGGCGATGCGCAGCAGCGCATGAGCCACAGCGTAGAGCGCGCGGACCAGTTCGTCCTCGGCCTCTAAGCTCTTGGTCGCGTAATCGGCGCGATGGGGCAGCAGCGGCATCGGGCTCCTCCCGTGTTTGTCGTTTTGCCTCACTTTGCGGCATGACGCAGCGTTGTGCAATCGCTTTTTCGATAACGACGGATCGTCCAAAATTGGGTGTCACACACTGTTGCTGACGCTTTTTTGACGGTCGGGGGACGATGATCAGGATGTATAAGGGTTGGGAGCGGGGGAGAAAGCGGTATGGATGACGGCGCGAATCGCCCATTGCCCGGGCTCGGCAAGTCAGGCTGGCGGGCTGCCCATCCGCTGGCGCCACGCTGGTTTGACGGTGTGATTTGCGGCGGCCTCGGGGTTGCGGTCAGTGTGGCTGGATGGGTAGTAGCCGATCGGCTGGGATCGATGTTGCCGCCCGAGCAAGTGCATGGCCAAGTGATCGTGCTCTGCGCGGTCGCCTGCCTCGCGAAATGGCTGTTGGGGCGGGATGCCGCGATCGGCGGTGCGGTGCTGCCAACGGCTGTCACGCTTGGCGCTCTTATCATGGCGCCGTTTGTGCCGGCGGCGATCTATTTCGTGATGGGACGCCTGATCGTTATCGGATTTATTGTCGCTGGCCCGGACGCCCGTAACGCCCGGCGACGAGCCGCGCGGCTGTCGGCTCGTCTATGGTCACGCCTTCCAGGCGGGCGGCGGCTAACTCGTTATACATTTCGCAAAACACCACGAGCCAAAGTTCCTCGGCATCGGGCACCCGCGCTAACCCCTGCTCGGTGATCCGGTAAGCCTGTGCGGCGATTTCCGGGTTGATCCGCACGCTCACGTCTTCAAAACCTAAAAGTTGTAACAGGGTCCAGTCGCACGCCTTTGCGAGCCGTTCGAGGGTGTCGATGCGGTGTCCGGCAACGGTGCGCTTGTGCAGCAGATCGAGCGGCAGACCGGCGTCGCCCAACAGCGAGCGGACCGAGCGCCCGAGTTCGACGGCGCGGGTTTTGACACGATCACGCAATTGTTCGGCTGACCAGGGCATCGGCATTCCACAAAACTGTCCACCGGTTTAGCACAGATTTCGCAAATTTTATACTACGAGTTGTCCACCATTTTTTTTCAAAGTTAAAATTGGCGTGTTGACCTGATAGCGTATCGGAGGATACGGGTATTACCGTATTAGCGGGTGCGGATCGCGAGCGACACGAAGGAGGTCGGTCTGATGCCTCAACATGCCGGTCGCCGCGCGGTGAGCCACTGGCGATCGATCGGCGAAGTTCTCGATAAAGTCCTCAATTGCGCGAACAGAGCGGGAATCTATGACCCGAACCCTACCGACCCGTCGCCGGCCACGGCCGAGCCCGCACGAGTTGCGCATCGGGCGCGACCTCGGGCATCCCCGACCGAGCGGCACCACCGTCCAGCGCGGCCCTCGATCAGACATTAAGCAGCCCGACCTCCCCGCGCCCACCGAACCGCGGACAAAGCCGAAATGAAGGGTGAGGCGGCTGAGATCGCCGAGCGTCTGGCGGGCCGCATCGCGACACTAGCGCCTGAACTCTTCCCCGATGGACACCGCGAAGGTCAGCTGTGGCGGGTCGGCTCGTTGGCCGGCGAGCCCGGCCAGTCGCTGGCGATCAATCTCGGCGGTCGCTACCACGGTCACTACTACGATTTTTCGTCGGACGAGCGAGGCGATGCGCTCGACCTGGTGGCGCACCGCTATTGCCAGGGCGATCTGCGGCAGGCAATCGATTGGGGTCGGGCATGGCTCGGCATGCCCGAGCGCGCCGCCGAGCCGCGGATAGCCAACGCAGCGCCGAGCACCGACCCCGAGCGCAACCGGCGCGCAGCGCTCGCCATCTGGTATGCAGCCCGACCGCTGGTAGCCGGCGATCCGGTGGTCACCTATCTCGCTGGCCGGGCAATCCGTCTCGACCGCATGGGGCGCTTCCCCGCGGCATTGCGATATCACCCCAGCCTGTGGAACAGCGAGAGCCGGCAGCATTGGCCGGCGATGGTCGCGCTGATCGGTCATGGTCGCACCGGCAAGCCGATCGCGGTGCATCGCACCTGGCTCGCTCCCCGCAATCTCGCCTGCGAGGACGGCCCGGTCGCGGCGAAGGCGCCGTTGCACCATGCCAAAGCCTCGCTCGGTCAGTACCGCGGCGGCTACATCCGCCTGTGGCGCGGCGCCGGGCGCCGGGTGTGGATGCCCGAGCAGCCCGGCGAGGCCTGCGTGCTCAGCGAGGGGATCGAGGATCTGTTGTCATTTATCCAGGATCATCCGCGGGCGCGCGGCGCCTGCGCGGTGTCGCTCTCGGCGATGCTGCATATCGAGCTGCCGGTCGAGCTGGGCCGGATCTACCTACTGCTGCAGAGCGATCCGCAGGGCTCGGCTGCGACCCGGGTGCTTGAGCGGGTGATCGCCCGCTGGCGCGATGGCGAGGGCCGTCGCGTGTTTGTCGCGCCGCGCAATGGGCGTTTCAAAGATTACAACGAATACGTGTGCTGGCGAGAGGGGCAACCGCCGCATGAGCGATGAAAAAGTTGTCGATTTGCATTTTTTTCGAGAGGCGCGAAATCCGCAGCCCGAGCGTAACCCCGATGATGGGAATGGGGGTGGGGGGCCGCCGGGCGCACCGCCGGGCGGTTCGGGGCCGACCCCGGAGCCGCCATTTGGCTCGGAGGACATGCTTTCAGAAGAGCTGAGCAAGGACCTCGGCGACGATTGGATATGCGCCTGGCCGATCCGCCAGTGGTATCGCTGGGATGGAGCACGGTGGGACAACCGCCAAGGGGATTATCTCGTGCGCCAACGGGCGCAGGTAATCGCCCGCCGGATTGCCGCTATGGCGCGGGACAAGCGGCTGGCCCGGCAGATCTGCCGCAAGGGCTCGGTCAGCGCAGCAATCGATTTTGCGTCCTCGAACGAGCGGCACGCCCGCTACGAGGGCAATCTCGATAACGAAGGCGCCTGGGAGATCAACACGCCCCAAGGCCTGCTCTTTCTCAAAACCGGGTTTCTCGCGCCGCCGATGCGCTCGCGTTTGCTGACCCGGTTGGCCGGTGCCGCGCCGTCGCCGGAGATGGAGTGCCCACGCTGGTTGCAATTTCTCGACGAGGCGACCGGCGGCGATGTCGAGATGATCGACTATCTACAGCGCCTGGCCGGGTATTGCTTGACCGGTGACGTCAGCGAGCACGCGATATTTTTCCTCTACGGCAAGAGCCGGACCGGCAAGACCGTGTTTCTGACGATGCTGCTCAAGCTCCTCGGCGATTATGCGATCCACGCCGCCGTCGATATGTTTGTGCAGAGCGATGGTCAGCGCCACCTGACCGAGGTCATGGACCTCGACGGCCCGCGGCTGGTCATTGCCCCCGAAACACCGGAAGGCAAGCGGTGGAACGATTCCCTATTGAAACAGATAGCCGGCGGCGAACAGCTCCGCGCCAACCGGATGCGCCAGGACCCAGTGCAGTTCACTCCCGTATGCAAGCTTGGTCTCGGTGGCAATCATCGGCCGCGCATGCGAGCCGGTGACGACGGCATGCGCACCCGCTTCCGGGTCTTGCCGTTCCGCCATCGTCAGCCAGTGCTCGACAAGGATCTGGTCGACAAGCTGGCAGCCGAATTGCCAGGCATTTTCAAATGGGCGCTAATCGGCGAAATGAAACGCATCAAAGACGGCAAAAATCTGAGTGTCGAGCGCGCACCGGCCGCGATCAAGGAAGCCACGGACGAATATTTCGAGGCCGAGGACATGATCAAGCGCTGGCTCGACAGCTGTTGTTTATTTGGCAAAGACTACAAAGCCGTCACCGATGACCTGTACAAGAGCTTCCGAGCTTGGGCCGAGAGGATCGGCGAGCGTTATCCGCCGACGATCAATGTGTTTTCCCAGCGGCTCGGGCAGCTCGACGAACTCGGCATTCAGCCCTGGCGCGGCAACCATCAGCGCGGATTTCTTGGGGTCCAGCTGACCAGGTCGCAGCCCGACCTCGGCGTCTAGGGAAGCGCCACGATGATTACCGCCTGGCAATACGGCCTACTCCCGCCCCTGGATTGGGACGAGGAGTGCGAGCAAGAGATGGTGCTGCAGGTCACATTGTGGAACCAGCTCGTCCGCATCGAGACCGCCCGTCGCGCCGCCGAGCGCGAGGCGCTGGTCGATGGCGAGCCGGCGCTGGCAGCTCTATGGGACGAATTCGACCGGGTGCTCGCCGCGCTGACCGCGCTCCCGCGGCGCCCGCCTCTCGGCAGCGACCCCGATCAGTGGCGGCAAGAGGTGGCTGTGCTGCGGACTCGACGCCATGATCTGTGGCTCCAACTCAAGCCGCAGATCGCTGCGCGGCGCAGGGAATGCAGCGCCCGGCTCAAGAGCCTGGCCGACGCGCGTTATGCAGCCGTGGCCGATGCCCGCCGCGGCAGCAACCTATGGTGGGGTAACTCAAACGCGGTCTGCGCGGCCTTTGAGGTGGCACTCGGTCGGCTCGAGCCGGGCGGCCGGCTGCGCGAGCAAATCGCGAATGGCGGGGGCCGACTGACCAACCAGATCATACACGGGATTTTGGCTCTTGACCTGTTGAGCAACGGGCATGCTCAGCTCTGCATCGAGCCGATGCCGGCAGGTCATCGGCTGTTGCAACGGCGCGCCGGTCGGTCGGGCCGCGACCGGCCCGGTGATATACCGCGCCGCGACCGCCTGCGGCTGCTCGTGGCCACCATCTATTCTCGTGGACGTGGCACCCGCAAAATGGCGCGCTGGCCGATCATTCTGAACCGTGAATTTCCGCCGGGCGCTCTGATCAAGAGCGTTGCGATCCATCGCCGCCGGCTCGCACCACCGATCCCCGCGGAGATCCGCGAATGGTCTAATATGTTTGCCGGGCGCGCGATCCGCGGCAACCCCTGGGACTGGCGCTGGACCGCAACGTTCTCGTGCGAAATCGCCGAGCCCCAGCGAGCTGCCAGCAACGCTGCGTGCGGCATTGATTTAGGGTGGCGCGTCATAGACGGCGGGGTGCGGATCGGGACGATCGCCGATCAAAGCGGTGCCATCAGTCATATCGTGCTCGCTCAGCCGTGGCTCGATCACCGGGTCGGCCTCGCATCACTGCAAGGTCGCGCCCGTCAAGCCGCCAACCAGGCGACCGACATCGGCGGACGCATTGCCGCGCACCGCAT
>JAFAHP010000585.1 GCA_019237175.1 Alphaproteobacteria bacterium | reverse complement strand
TTGGCGCCAAGACAATCGTCAGCGCGAGCACATTCTGGACGGACCGCGGCCTCCTGAGCGCCGGTCGAAGGGCCGGCCGCATTGCGGGCAAGATGCCCGCGGTCCTTCCCGAGCCTTCGAGAACGTAGATTGGGCAGTGCGTCGGATCAACGCCCGGCGCCGCCCCGGGTGGCTTCCGGCAAGCCCCCAATCGCTACGGCGCCGGCGGCCGCCTCAGCGATCCCGACATCGTTGGTTTTGTCGAGCCCGCTGATGCCGACGGCGCCGACGACGATGCCGCCGATGCGGATCGGCACGCCGCCCTGCATCTGCGTCTGGTCCGCGGTAATTGCCGCTGGTCTTCCGGCATTGATCGCCGCCTCCAACGTCTCGGTTGGAAGCTGGAAACGCGCCGCCGAGCGCGCCTTGCCGATCGCGAGCTCGATACCGATTGGTCGCGCCCCCGGCATCTGCTCGAACAGGATCAGGTCGCCGGAGGGATCCACTACGGCGAGGGAAGACGGAGCCTTTAGCTGCTGTGCCTTCTGTTCGGCGGCCAGCAACACCGTCCGAGCGCCTGCAAGGCTCAGCGCCGGAACCTGCACTGTCTGCCCAAACACCACGTCGGATATTGCGAGCAGACTGAGGGCAGCGAGCGGAATGAGTTTGGCGGCGCTCAATGTTGACCGCCTCCAGTGCTGGCACCCGCCGGGCTCCTCGCAGCCCCGGCAGCCGCGCTCCCGCTCGGCTGATACCCGGCCCACCTGCCCGCGTACCACAGATCGCCAACGCCGAAGTACCAGGAGGATTGGGGATGCGGCTCGTAACCGGCCCACCGGTTCGCGTACCAGGCATTCGCTTCGGATGGGAGCTGCAGGTCGGCGTTATTGCCGTCATACATCGTGCCGGTCGGCCCGATCACCGGTGATTTCCCCTGAGGCGGCGGCGAGTTACCGCCTTGCGCCAGGGCGGGTCCGGCCGCAACGACCAGCATCATTGTCATCAGAGCGATGCGTCTCACCATGCACTGACCTCCGGTTAAGGCTAGGGCGCCTACGGCTGTTCGAGCAGAGCCTTGCGCATATTCGCGACATCGGAGGCGGCTACCGGCGGCGCGGCATTGCCCCAGCTGTTGCGGATATAGGTGACAACAGCGGCGACGTCCGGATCGGACAGCTGCCAGGCAAAGGACGGCATCGCCGGGCCGGTCGGAGCACCATTGGTGGCGACCGCACGCGAGCCTTCGAGCACGACGCGGATCAGACTGGTGGCCTGCGACTGCTGCACCAGAGGCGCGCCACTAAGACGCGGGAAGAGCCCGACGATGCCTTCGCCTCCGACGGTATGACAGGCGGCGCATCGGTCGTAGTAGATCGCCTGCCCTCGCTGCATTGTCGGGTCCTGCATTGAGACCGGCTGCGGCATCCCGCCGCCGCCGGCCGACTGGTCCTTCAGGTAAATGGCCATCGCGCGCAGATCGGCATCGGTCAGATGCGAGGTGGAGTTGGTGACCGCTTCCGCCATCGGACCGGAGGCAATGTCGTAGCGGTTGCGCCCGGTCTTTAGGTAAAGGACGATATCCTGCGTCGTCCAGTCGCCGATGCCGACCCGGCGGTCGCCGGTCAGGTTTGGCGCGTACCAGTTCTGCAGCACCGAGCCTTGCATCGCCCGGTCGTTTTCGTCGCCGCCCATCGCATTCTTTGGCGTATGGCACAGGCCGCAATGCTCGGCACCTTCGACGAGATAAGCGCCGCGGTTCCATTCGGCCGATTTGCCGGGATCCGATTTGAACACGCCCGGCTTGAAATAAAGCAGGTTCCAGCCCACCATCGCCTCGCGCTGATTGAATGGGAACGGGAGCTGGTTGGCGATCACTTTGTTTTGGACGGGCTCGACCGTGTCGAGATAGGCGCGGATCGCAATGATGTCCTCGCGCGTCATTCGCGTGTAGTAGGGATAGGGCATTGCGGGATAGAGATGGTCGCTGCGGCGCCCGACGCCGTTCTGCACGGCATTGACAAATTGGTCGTCGGTCCAGCTGCCGATACCAGTCGGCAGATCCGGTGTGATATTTGGGGCAAGCAAAGTGCCGAACGGCGTTTCGAGGGCGCCGCCGCCGGCGAATGGCTGCCCACCTTTCGCCGTATGGCAGGCGGTGCAATCGCCGGCTATCGCCATGTAGCGGCCGTGCTCGATGACCTGGAACGACTGCTTGTCCGGATCCCGCGCCAGCGCTCCAACATTACCGAAGAGCAGCAGGGCACCGGCGAGAAGCAAGGTTCGAATGGCACATCTCTCGACCGCCGGATAGCGGCTCAACACTCCCTCGCCCCGCTTGCGGGGAGAGGGTCGGGGTGAGGGGCGCGTGCGAGCAGATGGAGCGGCAGCCGGGTCCCGCTTCCCCCTCACCCGGAACCCGCGCGGGGCGCGGCTTCCGACCTCTTCCCGCAAGCGGGGCGAGGTCACTGATTGCATTGCCAATTTCTCAAACCCTCTCACGCGTGCACCAATGGCCCAGGGTTTTTCAGGTATTGCTTGTGGACCGCATCCAGCATCCAGTAAGTCAACGCCGCGACCGTATCGGTCGGATTGTAGCCGGCGTTCTGCGGAAAATTGGTGGCGCCGGTCACAAATAGATTGTGAACGTCCCAGCTCTGCAGATAGCGGTTCAAGGCACTGGTCTTCGGGTCGATGCCCATGATGGCACCCCCGCAGGTATGTGTCGTCTGGTACGGTACGATGCTGCAATGACCGGTGCGCGGCAGCTTGACGATCTGGCGCGGCCCCATCTTTTGCACGATTTCCGCAAGCCGGTCGGTCAGGAATTGCGACATCTTCAGTTCGTTTTCGTGGAAATCGAAGGTCAGCCGCATCAGCGGGCGGCCAAAGCGGTCCTTGTAGGTCGGGTCGAGATCGAGGTAGCAGTCGCGATAGCTGTAGCAACTGCCGTGTGTTGCCGGCAGGATTGTGCTGAGATAATTGTCCCTGACCGCCTTTTTCCATGCAGCACCCCATTTGGGCGTGCCCGGCGGCACCGGCGTGGTTTCGATCGGGCGGGCGTTCGTCTGCACCATGCCGATGTAGCCGCCACCAACAAAGCCATATGGGGCATGATCAAAATTGTCGCCATTGAACTCATCGATACACATGCCAATCGAGCCGCTGGCGATAAAAGTATTGAAGATCTTGTTATCGAAAAACGCCTGGGCGCTTGACGTAACCTGGTAGGAGAAGTTCCGGCCGATCACGCCCTCTCCGGTGTTCACATCATAAGGCTGGCCAATGCCCGACAGCAGCAGTAGCTGTACATTGAACATCTGGAAGGCGCAGAGAAAGACGATCTCTGCCGGCTGCTCCCACTCGCGGCCCTGGCTGTCGGTATAGGTGACACCGGTCGCGCGCTTCCCGGTATTGTCGAGATTGATCTTTGTCACCTCGCATTCGGTGCGCGCCTCGAAATTCGCTCGTCGCATCAGCACCGGCAGGATCGTTATCTGCGGGCTTGCCTTCGAATAATTGCCGCAGCCGAACCGCTCGCAAAATCCGCAAAACGTGCACGGGCCGAGAGTCACGCCAAGAGGGTTAGTGTAGCCCTGCGACAGGTTGCCCGAGGGTTGCGGGAACGGGCTGTAGCCCATCTCTTTCGCCGCCTCGGCCCATAGCACCGGCCCATAGGGCTGCTTCTGGGCCGGTGTCGGATAGGGGCGTGACCGCGGCCCCTCGAAGGGGTTGCCGAACGGCTGCTTCTGTCCCCTCAGATTCCCAGCCGTTCCCGAAGTCCCGCACAGATATTCGAACTTATCGTAGTACGGCTCGAGCTCGTCGTAAGTGACCCCGTAATCCTGGATCGTCATATCAGGGGGCAGGAATTTCGCGCCATAGCGCTGAGTCAGCTGAGTTTTAAGGACGAAATCGCTTGGCAGGAAGCGCCAGGTCTCGGCGTTCCAGTGAACTCCCGCGCCGCCCACGCCATTGGGCAGCAGAAAGGCACCCCACTCGCGCACCGGCAATGCCGTCTGCCGCGGGTTGTTGCGGAAGGTCAGTGTCGTCTGCGCCGTGCGCACAAACAGGTCAAGTCGCACGGCATAGCGCAGCTCGTCCGGCGAATAACTGGGGGGAAAATCGGTCGCGGTATCGCGCCACGGGCCGCGCTCAATCGCGACCACATTTAGACCTGCGGCGGTCATCGATTCGGCGACGATCGAGCCGGTCCAGCCCAGGCCGATGACAACGACGTCGGTCGCCGGCAATTTTGTCGCCATCGTCTACTCCTCGTTCGCAGCCGTACTCGGGGTTGCCATCGGATTACGCATTGCGCCCGGCAATGCTGATCGGTGGATGCGGGTAGCGCTCGTTATAGCGCTCGACCCAGTCGCGATAATCGTAGCGCGCGCCCGGGAAGCCGATCATCTTCCACGCCGCCATGTCGCGGTTGCCGCCATAGATCGGGTCAGCGAAGAAGCCGTAGCGGGTATCCTCCAATAATGTCTCGAAAAAAGGTATCGCGCTTTGTCCCTGGAGTTGCAGCGAACCGTTTTCCATCCCGCTGATGATCTGGTCCTGCAGATTGGCCGGAAGCTGCGCAAAGGTCTTGCCGGCATAAGTGGCGTGGCAATATGCATCGAGCGCCGGCAGCATGCGCCGGTAGAGCTGCGCCGGCGTCACCGGAGACTGCAGACCCTGCTCGGGTGTGCCCTGTGCGAAAGGGGGACTCATGTAAAGACCGCTCCGGTTGCCGTAATCGCCGGCCAGCTGGCGGTCGATAAAGACCGCGCAGCCGCAGTCCTTGCCGCCCGGCGTTTCCGGATCGGGAGGGATCAGCCGATCAACCAGCGCCTCGACCGCCGCCCCTTCCTCCGGCGTAAAAAACTCCCACGGGCCCGGCTTGAACGGCTGGGGCGGATCGCCAGCAAACGGCCGCCACGGCATGCCTGTCCCGCCCGCCAGGTTCCGCGCGACCGCGGATCGCGCGACGAGCAATATCGCGGTCGAAGCTAAGAGTGCGCGGCGGCTTGTCCTCGCCCGCACCGGCAAATG
>JAFAHP010000435.1 GCA_019237175.1 Alphaproteobacteria bacterium | reverse complement strand
CGCGTCGGCTCGGCATTCTGCCGCGCACGCTGACCCATCGTCTGCTGCCGACACTCGGCTCTTAGGTGCTGTATTCAACAGCTTGCCGCTCTGCCCCCGCAGACTTCGAGGTCCGGTCTCGGAAGAGTTGGCGCGGCCGGCGAGGCGCTTTGCCAAAAATGCATAGTGGAGCGGCGCCCGATAGTCTACCCATCGCTCAGATTGACCAAAGTGCCGGGGAGCGGGAAACTGTCCTTTCCGGGTATTGGCGGCGAGGATCCGCGCCGGGTCAGGGGAGATCGTCATGACAAACTTAGCGGAGCCGCCAGTTCTGGCACGGGCGACAGCGCGGCGCTCGCGGCGGATTTCGATAATCTGGGTGATCCCGCTGGTGGCGTTGGCGATCGGCGCCTGGCTCGCTTACGACACTTTGTCCAAGGAAGGGCCGACGATCACCGTGACGTTCGACAGCGGCGAGGGGCTGCAGGCGGGTCAGTCGCAGCTCAAATACAGGGACATCGTTTTCGGCACGGTCAAGAGCCTCGCCCTTACCCGCGATCACAACCACGTGGACGTCACGATCGCCACTACCGCCCAGGCCGAACCGCTGCTGACCAACACGACGGCATTCTGGGTGGTAAAGCCGCGGTTGTTCGCCGGCAATATCTCCGGGCTCGAAACCCTGCTGTCGGGAAGCTATGTCGGAATGATGCCGGGTGCGACTGGGGGCAAGGCCCAGCGCGCCTTCGAGGGACGCGAGGACCCGCCGATCTTGACCGAGCACGTACCGGGCCGGGAATTTTTGCTCAAGGCCAGGCGGCTCGGTTCGATCTCGCTCGGCTCGCCAATCTTTTTTCGTGATCAAAGCGTCGGTGAAGTGCTTGGCTGGGAACTCGCCGACATGGCCGAATACGTGACGATTCACGCCTTTGTCCGCCATCCTTACGACGGCTATGTCAACGACCAAACGCGGTTTTGGAACGCTTCCGGCTTGTCGATCAAACTCGCGGGTGCTGGAGTGGAAATCCAGCTTGAATCGTTGAAGGCGCTGTTGCTCGGGGGCATCGCCTTCCAGAACCCCGATCTCGAAGGTAAGGTGCCGGCGGTAGCTGCCGAAAACCACATATTCGAGCTGTTTGCCGACCGCGATGCCGCCGACGCCGCCTCCTACACCCGCAAGATCGAGGTGGTGTCGTATTTCCCCGGCTCGGTCAGCGGGCTCGGCCCAGGCTCGCCGGTGACGATGCACGGCTTGACCGTCGGCCAAGTGCTCGGGGTGGAGCTTAAGTATGACACTGCCAATGACACGATTGTCGCCCCGGTCCGCTATGTAGTCGAACCCGAACGCATCATCGGCGTTGGGCAGAGGCGGTTCAAGACCGATCAGGAGGCGGTGGAGGCCGTCGTTAAAAAAGGACTGCGCGCAACCCTCCAGAGTGCCAATTTGATCACCGGCCAGCAGCAAGTGGCGCTCGATTTTGTTCCAAACGCACCGCCGGCCGCGGTCGAGATGCATGACGGGCATTTCATCTTGCCGACGACCGAGGGCGGCGGCTTTGCAGGTCTCGCAGCCTCCGCCTCCGAACTGCTCAACAAGGTCAACACCATTCAGTTCGACAAGCTCGGGCAAAGCCTGAACCAGTTATTGCAATCGACCGATGCGTTAGTGAGTGGGCCGCAGCTGCGCGACTCTTTGACCAAACTCTCGGCGACATTGTCGATGGCCGAGACCTTCACCCGCAATCTCAATACCGGCACGGCGCCGGCCTTCAAGCAATTACCCGATATGTCGAAACAACTGCAGACCACCCTTAACAATACCAACAAACTGCTGGTCTCGGTCGATGCCGGCTACGGCGACAACACCAAGTTTTACCGTGACCTCGATCGCTTGTTGGTGCAGACCACCGACGCACTCAACTCGCTGCGCGCTCTCTCCGACTTGCTGTCGCGCCATCCCGAAGCGCTGATCAAAGGCCGTCCGGCAGGCGGCGTCGAATGACCGGCAAACCACACCGGCGCCGACGAGCGGTCGCGATTTTGGGGATCGCAGGTGGCGTTCTCGCGGCACTCGCAGGCTGTTCATCACCCGATCCTGCGCTCTATACGATCGCCGCCGCACCGGGTGTGGTGCAACCCCGCAGTCCGAAAATCGTCTTGGTGCAGCAGATCGCGGTCGCGCACTTCCTCGAGCGGTCGCAGATCGTGCGCTCGTCGGAAAACTACCGGCTCGACGTGATGTCAAACGATTGGTGGGGTGAACCGCTGGCAGCGATGCTGAGCCGGGTTTTGATCGAGGAATTGGGCCAGCGCCTGCCGCAGAGCACTGTCATTGCGGACAACGGTGCGGTAACGGCGCGGCCCAATGCTACGGTCGAGGTCAACATCCAGCGGCTCGACGAGGACGCCGCCGGTAATCTCATCTTGCAGGCGCAGGCGGCGGTGCGCGCCACCGGCCAACCCCAGCCCGAATTGCGCAATTTCCGCTTTTCGGTGATGCCCTCGGCACCGGGCATTCCGGGCGAAGTCGCCGCAATCAGCGCCGCTGTCGGCCGGCTCGCCGACGGCATCGCGGTAATGCTGGCGACCTTGCCGGTGCGCGCGTGAGCGCTGCTTCCTCATCCACCGCGGCAGCGCCCCATCGCGCGAGGGTAACCCGCCCGCAGTTGCGTGAATGCCCGGGATGCGGCCTGGTGCAGATGGTTCCGGAGCTCGTCCCAGGCAGCACGGCGCATTGCGCGCGCTGCCCGACAATCCTGCGCCGGGTTTCCACCCACCAGCTCCAGCACATCCTCGCATTGGCCTTGTCGGCGCTGATCTTGCTGGTGGTCATGTGCAGCTCGCAGCTGATGAGCGTCGAGACTGCCGGCATCCGACGTGTCGCCGACCTGTTCTCCGGGCCCGAAGAATTGGCGCGGCAAAACATGGCGCCGCTGGGGCTGGTGGTCTTGTTTGTAACGGTGCTCGCGCCGCTCCTTCGCCTGGTCTGCACGCTTTACGTGCTGGTGCGCGCCGACGAGCAGCCACCGCCCCGGCATCTGCGTCGAATGTTCGCCTGGGCGGAAAAGCTGCGTCCGTGGTCGATGATCGATGTCTTTGTGCTCGGCGTCTTTGTTGCGTACGTCAAGCTCGGCGACCTGGTCACAATCGGGCTGCGCACCGGTGTCTATGCGCTCTTCGCATTGACGATCGTGCTCGTCTGGCTCGACAGCGCGCTCGATCGCGAGGCAGTGTGGGAACGGCTCGACCCCAAAGACAGCCCCGACGCCTTGCCATGCGGCGGCTCGGCCGGTGCCGTCGGCTGCGAGACCTGCGGCCTCGTCAGCGCGCCGCAAACTCAAGATGCGCGCTGCCCGCGCTGCGGCCGCAGCGCATTGCACGCGCGACGCCCGAACAGCATCCAGCGCACCTGGGCGTTGGTCATCGCTGCGGCAATCCTTTACATCCCGGCCAATTACTATCCTGTTTTGTCGGTCGTTCAGCTCGGCGCCGGTCAACCCAGCACGATATTGGGCGGGGTCGAGGAACTGGTCGCGGCGGCGCAATATCCGCTCGCAGCACTGGTTTTTTTTGCGAGCATCGCGGTGCCGATGCTGAAATTGATTGGGCTTTCGATCATGCTGATCGCCACCCAGACCGGGCGCGCCGGCTGGCTGCGCGACCGTACGCGGCTCTACCACATCGTGCGCTTTATCGGCCGCTGGTCGATGATCGACATCTTTATGGAGTCACTGCTTGGCGCGCTGGTCGCTTTTGGAGCGGTGATCACGATCGAGCCCGGGATGGGAGCGCTCGCCTTTTGCGCGGTCGTGATCCTGACGATGTTCGCCGCTGAAACCTTCGACCCTCGCCTCATGTGGGACAGCGCACTGGCCCGAGATGCTCCCCTATCCGCGCTTCAGGGGGAGAAAGCCCTCCCCGGGCGTGACCCCGGGAGGCGCCCGGCGCCCCAGGTCCGCGCGGAGCGCGGCCGAGGAGAGGCTCCTCGAGGGTGACGTGGGTACACCGATGCCAAGGGATTTCCCCAACTTCACCCAGCCTTTCCGCCCCCGCGGGCGGAGAGGGTGATCAAAGCGGGGGCTGGGTACGGTGGAGGAGAGGGGGGATTGTCGCGCACAGCAAAAATACCGATGCTATGTCGTTTTTGCGCGGCCGGAGATCGCCTCAATGAATATCAACAAAGCCATCAACATCGAAGACCTGCACCGTATGGCCAAGCGGCGGCTGCCGAAAATCGCTTTCGACTTTATCGAGGGCGGGCTCGAAGACGAACGCGGGCTCGAACGCAACACCTCGGCGTTTCACAAATACCAGCTGCTGCCGCGATATCTTGTCGATGTTTCAAGGCGCGACCAGTCGAAGGCGGTCTTCGGCCAGACCTTTTCGAGCCCATTCGGCATCTCGCCGACCGGCGGTACCAGCCTGTTCCGGGACCACGCCGACCTGATGCTCGCCGAGGCCGCGCGCGACGCCAACATCCCCTACATCATGTCGGGCGCCAGCAGCGAGACGATCGAGGCGGCGGCCAGAATCGCGCCGAAAAACCACTGGTATCAGCTCTATTCGGCCCGCGATCCCCAGATCAACGCCGATTTAATCAGGCGCGCCGCCGATGCCGGGCTCGGTGCCTTTGTTCTGACCGTCGACACCCCGGTGGGCGGCAAGCGCGAGCGCAACATCAGGAACGGTTTCGCCAATATTCGCGGCGGTCTGTTTCAGGCGCTGAGCCTCAAACCCTCGATCCTCGCCGAGGCGCTAACCCATCCGGGCTGGATCCTCGAATATTTGAAGCGCGGTGGCGGCACGCCGATGCTGGGGAATTGGCAGCCTTACGCGCCGGCCGGCGCCAGCGCCGAGCAGGTCTACAAATTCGTTTCTTCGGTGCGACCGTTTAATGCCCAGACTTGGCGGGACGTGGAGACCTACCGCAAGCTGTTCCCGCGCGCGCTGGTCATCAAGGGCATCATGAGCCCGGCGGACGCCTTGCGCGCGATCGATGTCGGCTGCGACGGCATCCTCGTGTCGAACCATGGCGGGCGTCAGCTCGACCAGGCGCCCGCCTCCCTCGACGTATTGCCGGCGATCAGAGCCGCGGTCGGCGACCGGTTGACCCTGCTGCTCGACAGCGGGATCCGCCGCGGCGCCGATATCTTGATCGCACTTTGTCTTGGCGCCGATTTCTGCTTTATGGGGCGCCCCACCCTCTACGGCGCTGCAGCCGGCGGGCTGCCCGGCGTCAAAAAGGCGATCGACATTTTCGTCAACGAGATCGACCTCGTCATGGGCCAAATCGGTTGCCCGAGCCTCAGCGAGCTCGGCCCCGATTTTCTCTGGCAGCCGGATTGGCAGCGCAATCGCTGATTACCGGCCTGAGGTGGCCTTCCGTCAAGCCTCACAGCCGACCGACACCGTCGAGTGATAGCCATCTGATGGCTATCTTCCGGGTATGAGCATTCACACCGTCGCCGAAGCCAAGAACCAATTGTCGAAGCTGATCGATCGCGCGCTCCTGGGCGAAGGCATCGTCATTACCCGCCGCGGCCAGCCGGTGGTCGAGCTGAAGCCAATTCGACCGGCGGCGCGTCCAATTACTTCGGCCGACATCGAATGGCTACGAGCCAACCTCGTCGGCCGCAAGATGCCCGAGAACGATGCCAGTCAGCTTGTCAGTAATATGCGAGATGAAGGCGAGTCGTGAACCTCTATCTCGACACAAGCGTGCTGGTTGCCCTGTTTGTCATCGACCCGTCAAACACCCGCGCTATAGCTTTTTTATTGGCACACCCGGCGGTCGTCGTCGTCAGCGATTTCGGCGCAGCGGAGTTCGCGTCAGCGGTGGCGCGGCGAGTGCGAACTCGAGACCTTACGCGCAAGGACGGGCAGATCGCATTCCTGCATTTCGACGGCTGGATCGCTCGATCGGCGCGCAGGCAGGAGATCACTTCGGCTGATATCGGCATGGCTGACCGGCTGCTACGACGTCTCGACGTTAACCTGCGCACCCCGGACGCCCTGCACATTGCCGTCGCTGAACGCCTCGGCGCCACTCTCGTCACGCTCGACCGCGGCATGGCCGCTGCCTCCCGCGCGCTCGGCATGGCGGTAGCGCTGCCCTGACGGTTGCCGGCCGCAACCGAAAACAGCATTGTTGTAGGGATCTTGGAGGTTTCCGCAGGGCTCGCGGCGGTGCGGACCCGTGCCCCGGACCCGCCCGGACGGGCTGAGCCGCGGATCCTCACGGATGAAGGGTATCCGTCCGGAGGACAGACAATGAAGCTCGATCACGCGGTCAACATCGAAGACCTGCACCGGATGGCAAAACGCAAGCTGCCAAAAATAATCTTCGATTTTATTGAAGGTGGGCTCGAAGACGAGCACGGCCTCGAGCGCAACCGCGCCGCCTTCGCCAAGCACCAATTGCTGCCACGCTATCTGGTCGATGTGTCGGTGCGGGACCAGTCGGCGAGCCTGTTTGGCCGCACCTATGCAAGCCCGTTTGGAATCTCGCCGACCGGCGGCGCCGGGCTCTATCGCCGCGACGGCGATTTGATGCTGGCCGAGGCGGCGGCCGAAGCGAACATCCCGTTTATCATGTCGGGCGGCAGCAACGCGTCGATGGAAGAGGCGATGCGGATCGCCCCCAACAACACGTGGTTTCAGCTCTATGCCGCCAAAGAGCCCGAGCTGACCGACGCGCTGATCGGGCGGGCCCGCGACAGTGGCGTCGGCGCATTGGTCTTGACCGTCGACGTGCCGGTGAGTTCCAAACGCGAGCGAAATTGGCGCAACGGTTTTGCGACCGTGCGCAACGGCACGATCAAGGAGGCGCTAAAGCTAAAGCCGTCAATCCTGTTAGAAGCGATGACCCATCCGGCCTGGGTCATTGATTATGTTCGCCGCGGCGGCGCGCCCGGGCTTGGAAACTGGGCGCCACACGTCGGTAACGGCAACGGCGCAACGGTCTCCGAGTCGATCCGGCTCGGCCGCAGTCAGACGCCGGCTGCAGCGCAGACCTGGCGCGATCTCGAACGCTATCGCCGGCTATTTCCGCGCCCGCTGGTCATCAAGGGCATACTGCATCCGGCCGACGCAAGCCGCGCCGCCGAGATCGGGGTTGACGGCATTATTGTTTCAAATCATGGGGCCCGGCAGCTAGACCAGGCGCCCGCCTCACTCGATGCGCTGCCCGCGATCAAGGCTGCCGTCGGCGACAAGCTCACGGTCATGCTCGACAGCGGGGTGCGCCGCGGTGCGGACATTCTGATTGCGTCGTGCCTTGGCGCGCAGTTCGTGTTTTTCGGCCGCCCGACCCTGTACGGCGCTGTTGTCGGTGGCCTCGCCGGGGTCAAAAAGGCGATCGACATCTTTCGCACGGAAATCGACCTCGTCATGGGGCAAATCGGCTGCCCGAGCCTCAGCGAGCTCGGCCCCGATTTTCTGTGGCGCGAGGATTGGACGCAGAACCGCTGACCGCCGGGTGAGCCGCTGGCCGTAGTCGGGCACCATTGCGCTGTGATGATCGCCGACAAAGACCGGCAATTCAGCGGGCCGGCCGAAGCTGGTACTCCCCCGGTTAGGGCCCTCTGACCGGGGTCGGTTCCGGTGCGGCGCCCATCAGCTCGCGGTCGATCTCCTCGATCGTCCGCCCGCGAGTCTCGATACCGAAGAACAAAATCCCCAAAAGCCCGATAAAAGACCACACGGCGAAATAGTTCATCGCCGGGATCAGTGCGTCGAGCGTTGCTTTCGGGCTCACATAGTTGGACGAGCCGGCGATCAGCGC
>JAFAHP010000753.1 GCA_019237175.1 Alphaproteobacteria bacterium | reverse complement strand
GCTGTCACTGCTCCTCCCCAGCCCGCCGCCTTCCAGCCGATCAGCGCCGAGAGCATCGTCCCGGGCCCGGGTGCGGCGCGCGATATCGCGAAGAGATCGGCGAATTCGCGCGGCGTCGTCCAGCCGTGAATCGTGACCGACTGGTATTCCATGTCAGCGAGCAGCGACGCGCCGCCGCCGATCGACAGCAGCGACAGTGGGACGAATACCAGCACCAACGTCAGCAATGTCCTAAAATCGTCAGGCATTGCGGCCCCGCACTAGTGCCAGTCCAATGCTGGCCGGCGCGAGACAGAGAACCACCGGCAGCATCGGCCAGCGCAGCACACCGACACAGAGCACGGTTGCCAACGTAACCGCCAGCGGACCGAGCCGCGCCGAGCCGCTGGGCAGCAAGTTGAGGCCGGTGGCGAAGGTCAGACCGATCGCGGCCGCGGTAATGCCATCGAGAATCGCGTGAACCGCCGGGCTCCAGCCGATCCACGCGTAGGCCGCCGCTATCGCCACCACGATCACCAGGGGCCCCGACAGGAGGCTGACCACAGCCGCCGCGGCGCCAGTGCCGCCGCGCAGCCGCTGCCCGACCTGAACGGTCAGGTTGACCCCGCCCGACCCCGGCATGATCCGCCCCAGCGCCACTCCGGACAGAAAATCCGCGCCATTGACCCAATGGCGGCGCTGGACAATCTGGTGATAGAGCCACGCCGCCGTGTTGCCGCCGAAGCTCGTTACGCCGAGCCAGAAGAACGCAGCGACGATCGCCGGCAATCCGATCCGGTGGTCCTCGCGAGCATCGGCATCGGTCTCGGCGGTCAGCCTGCCGAGCCGCGCTTCTTTTGACACGGGCGCCGCTAGAGCAGATCGGCGACCGCCGAATGGTAGCGGCGAAGGGCAGCGAGATGGTCGCCGATCGTATGGCCCGAAATGCGCTTGTGGTGGCGCCGGTTGAAGGTCGTCGTCAAACACAGATGCGAGGCGCCTGCCGCTTTCCAGAAGCGGGTTTCCTTGGCCCAATCCGCTTCCGTTCCGCTGCCCATCGACACCCAGACCTCGATCCCGACCTTGGCAGGGTCGCGGCCGGCTTGCTCGGTCAAGCGGCGCAGCTGGCCGAAGATGTCGAGCGCGGTCTGATCGGGCGGATAGGCATTGGGCATCCAGCCGTCGCCCCATTTGGCGATGCGTGGCAAAGTGCGCTCGTGATGCCCGCCAAACCACACCGGTATCTTGCGCGAAGCCGGCAATGGGTTGATGCCGGCGTCGTCGATCGTGTGCCACCTGCCCTTGAAGTTTACGTGCGGCTCGGCCCACAATTTTTGCATGACCTGCACCTGCTCCTCGGAGCGGCGGCCGCGATTGTGGAAATTCTCGTTGAGCCCGGTGAACTCGACCTCGTTCCAGCCGACCCCGATGCCGAGCCGGAACCGGCCGCCGCACAGCACGTCGAGACAGGCTGCCTGTTTGGCGACGAGCACGGTCTGGCGTTGCGGCAATATCAACACGCCAGTCGAAAAACCGAGCTTATTGGTGCAGCCGGCGAGATAGCCGAACAAAACGAACGGGTCATGGAACAGTCCGGCCCCGGTGCGACCGGGCTCCGGAGCGCTCGCCTCACTGGCGCCAAGCACGTGGTCGGGCGCTTCGACAAAATCGTAGCCGATGGCTTCTGCAGTCTGCGCGTACTCGCGCACCACTGGCGGCTCGCCGCCGATATCGCCCAATGGCAATAATGTGCCCAGTTGCATTGTTTAGCTCCTCTCTCTTGGCCCCGAACGAGGTTACACCGAACCGACCACCGCGATCATCGGGTCGCTGACGTCCTCCACCCATTCGGCCAGGCGATGAGTCTCGATCCGCGCGAACCCGGCTTGGCGGAGATAGCGCTCGACGAGACTCGTGTGCCCCTCGTCGTCGAGCGCCCGCCAGATTGCGACGGCCTTGGTCCAGAAGCACCGGTTCGAGAAGCTGATGACGAGCGGAGCGCCGGGCCGCAGCAAACGCGCGACCTCGCGGAGCACGGCTATCGGCTGCTGCAGATATTGGATCGACACGCAAATCATCGCGGCGTCGAGGCTCGCATCGCCGAGCGGCAGGCTCGTCTTTCGGTTGAGGTTTTGGATGAACCAGCGGGTGAGCCGAGGGTTGGCGGCGAGCTCGGCGCCGTTCATGCCGTGGCCGATCACTTCCCTGTAGCCGATTTCGGGCGGCAGGTGGCTGACCCAGCTGCTCATCAAGTCGAGCAACACGCCGCCGGGCGGCAACACGCCGCGGTAGAAACGGGTCAAGGCCGCGATCGCGCCGTCGTCGATGTGGCAGACAAGCCGCGGCGGCTTATAGAAGACCTCGTCGTCTTCGCCGTCTAGCTTGGCAAAGGCGCCGTGGGGCAGCCCGAGCTCATCCTCCATCTTTGGACGGCTTTCTCAACGATCTGATTTTGGCGGGAGAACGGTATACAACCGTGGACGAAATCGAAGCAATTGTTTAACCCGGGAACGCTGGCGACCAGCGTCAAAGCGGTCGAATGGCATTCGCTCGGATATCGGAGACGCCTGTGGTAGCGGTCATCGAAGAGAAGGAAAGCGCTGGCTCCGCCCAGTACATTGAGTTCAAGGTCCACCGGAGCCCAACCGACGCCAATCGGATCCTGGGAAGTTGGCGGTTTGCGTCTCCCGGACCGACCGGGATGCTTATTGACCAAAGCAAGCTCGGCACTCCGGTAGAGATCGAGTTTGGCCATGTCCTGGACTGCGCCGATCAGCATGGCATACCGTTCGTGTGGGTCAACGATCCCGACGAACTGTTTCCGCCTTACATTCGCCGGTGACGGTCGCGCTCCCCAACTTAGATACCCGCTGGCCTCAAGATCGCCTGCCGTGATGTCATGGGCTAAATTTGCCTCATGGCAGAGGTAGGGTTTTCGGCACGGGGTTGGCCCG
>JAFAHP010000701.1 GCA_019237175.1 Alphaproteobacteria bacterium | reverse complement strand
TGCGGAGCCGAGGAGGATGTAAAGGGATTCGGGTGTCGTGACGACGATGTGCGGCGGGCGGCGGCCCATCTGCTGGCGCTCACCGGCGGGCGTATCGCCGGTGCGCACCCAGCTGCGGATCTCGACCTCGGGCAGGCCTTGCTCGCGCAATATCTCGCGAATGCCGTCGAGCGGCATTTCGAGGTTGCGGTGGATGTCGTTCGATAACGCTTTGAGCGGCGATACATAGACGATCTGCGTCTCGTCCCGCAATTCGCCGGCCAGACCCTGGCGCACCAGCCCGTCGATCGCAGCGAGGAAGGCGGCAAGGGTCTTGCCCGAGCCCGTGGGTGCAGCGATCAGCACATGCCGTCCGGCCCGGATTGCGGGCCAAGCCTCGGCCTGTGCGGGAGTTGGGGCCGCAAAGCTCCTCTCGAACCAAGCGGCTACAGCGGGGTGAAAGAATTCGGTAGCGGACACGATCGAGAGAATAAAGTAGGAACAGGCTTCGGCTCAACCCCGATCGTGGTTCGTATGGACCGCTCCGCCGGTCGGGCCTCGCACGGCGGCTCGATCAGATATAATGCGCAGTGCACCCCACATGCAGTCATCGCGACGAAGGTCGGGATCCTCGCCATCCCCGCTGACGGCGGTAGCTTCTGCAAACGCCGGACGAATTCGGGGGTGCTGATCCGGTATTCCCAATAGTCGACCAGAGCCCCTTCGTTCAGCGCAATCCATTGACTGACCAGCTGCAGATCGGCAGCCGATAATTGCCCGGTGACCAGCCGCAGCGCCGGCCGTACCGCAACCGTCGCGAGGTTACCCGGCAAAATCCGCGTGCCGTGCGTTTGGTTGACCTTAATGCGGACGTCGTGGCGCGCACGACCGCGCTCCGATGCCCAGATCACCATCGGCAGGCCGGTATCGGCCGGGAACAGGTTCGCCATCTCGAACAGGGTGTCGTCGTCGATCTCGGGGGTCATGATGCCGTCCCGCAGTTTATTGACTGATCATCGATCATTTTAGAATTCAGTTTTCCGCTTTCGAGGCATCGGATTGCTGTGGGAAGAGAGCGCGCGACGCGACGATCGCCACGGCTGCACGGTTCAGATTTCGCCCTCCTGCTTCAGCATGTGCAGGGCGCCGCGGACTGCTTTGATCGTGTCTTCGAGTTCGGCGTCGCCGTGGGTCGCCGAGGTCACACCGCCCGGACTGCCGCTGAAATCGACGCCGCCCACCATCGTCGCCAGCCGGAATTTGTGCACCAAGCCGGCCTGCGCCTTACCGAAAAGCGTTTCTGTCGGCTGCTCCAGCGGATCAAAGCGGGTGGGGACGATCGCCCGGCGGTCGGGGTTGGTGAAGATGTGGAAGTTCGAAAACATTCCGTAGGTGGCCCACGGCACCCGTTCCTCCTCGAAGACTTCGTTGATGCGGCGACGCAAAGTCTCGGCATAGCGGTTGGCGCGGGCGCACGCATCGGTCGTGCCGACGATCTCGAGCGCCGCCACGCCAGCCGCGGCAGACAGCGGGTTGGCGTTGAACGTGCCCTGATGGGTGATCTTCTCGCGATCGGCGGCCCTGGTGATCTCAAAGTCGAGGAGATCGAGGATGTCCTTGCGGCCTGTCACTGCCCCGCCCGGTAGCCCGCCGGCGAGGATCTTGGCCAAGGTCGTCAGATCAGGCGTGATACCGTATTCGGCCTGCGCTCCGCCCGGCGACACGCGGAAGCCGGTCACGACCTCGTCAAAAATCAGCAGCACGCCGTGCTGCCGTGTCAATTCGCGCAACTCGGTCAGGAATCTGGGATCGATCGGGATCTGCGCGCCGTGGGCTCCCGTCGGCTCGAGGATGGCGGCGGCGACGTCGTTGTTCGCCTCTAAAAGCCTTGCCAATCCTTCGGCATCGTTCTGCTCGGCCAACAACAGGCCGCCCGCGACCCCCGGCAGGACGCCCGGGGTCGGGCTGCCGTCGAAATGGCTCGCATAGCCCGACGTCATGTGGTCGTGCCAGCCGTGGAAATGATGCTTGAAGCGAATGATCTTCGATTTGCCGGTAAAGGCGCGCGCGAGCCGCACCGCCATCAGCGTCGCCTCGGTGCCGGAGGAGGTGAACCGGACGCGCTCGGCCGATGGCACCAGCTTCATGACCCATTCGGCCCAGGCGATTTCGGTCTCGTGCGAAGCGCCGAAATGGGTGCCGCGCTCGATCTGCTGCTTGACCGCAGCGACGACCTTCGGGTGGCCATGGCCGAGCAGCAGCGCCCCGTGGCCGCCGAAATAATCGACGTAGCAATTGCCG
>JAFAHP010000693.1 GCA_019237175.1 Alphaproteobacteria bacterium | reverse complement strand
CCTATTTCGCGATCGACTGGCACATGGGGTTTTCCTGGCCGATGCTGGTCGGCTGCCTGATCGGCGGCGGCAGCTGGTGCCTGGCCTTGTTCTTTGGTCCCGAGACCAAAGGCAAGGATATGGTGCCCGATCTCGTATTGGCCTGAGTCCCATCGCAAAGCGCCGGCGCCGGGGCTGGCCTCACCGCTTCCCTTCGGGCCAGGAGTAGCGGCCGCGGCGACGGCCCAAGCGTCACCGACCCCGGCATTGTCGTCGGCGGCAGATCAGTGATCTCAGCGGCGCGGCGGATGGGCGCGAACAAATTCCTCGTTGACATCGGCACCCCAGCCGGGGCCGGTAGGCAGTACCAGATCACCGTTTTCGATGACCGGGGGCACAGTGACGATGTCGTCTTTCCACAATACATCGTCGATGTCGATCTCCATGACTTTGAAGTTCGGCGCCACGGCGCACATATGCGCGCTGATCAGCGAGCCCAAATGGCCATTGAAATTGTGCGGCGCGATATTGACCTCGAAAGCATCAGCCATTGCCGCGATCTTCAGCGACTCCACGATGCCGTTCCACGCGACGTCGATGATCGCATAATCGACCGATTGCTGCTCGAGATACGGCCGGAACTGGCGCCGGCCGTACAATGACTCGCAGGACGAAATCGGCGTGCGGGCTGAGCGGCGGATCAGTGCCAGACCGGCCGGGTCGTAAAGATCGATTTCCAGCCATACCAGGTTGAGCGGCTCCAGCGCCCGCGCCAGCTTTACGTAGCCGTCGATCTTGTAATTGAAGTTGGTGTCGAGATAGAGCCCGACATCGCGCCCGGCGCCACGGCGGAACGCTTCCATTTGCGCGACCGCGGCATCGACAATGCGGTCGTCGATGTTGAGCTCGGGGAAGCCCGGCGGGTTGCCGGTACCCGGGCCATACATATAGGGTTTGTCGCGGTCAAAGCGGATCAGGTTGGTCTTGAGCCCCTTGAAGCCCTTGCGCCTGACCTCTTCGCCGAGAGCCACGATATCGTCGAGCGAGCGCACCGGCTCGACCCCACACCATTCCTTGATGTTCGCAGCGTGGCGCGCGCGGTAGGTGCCGCAATGCGACCAGTAGAGTTGCAGACGATTGCGTACCGGCCCGCCGAGCATTTCGTAAACCGCCACCCCCACCGCTTTGGCCTTGATGTCGACGAGCGCGTTCTCGATCGCCGCGATCGCCATTGCGTTGACCCCGCCGGCGGCCTGCCGGGTGGCGGCGTAGAGATAGGCACTGTGCCGCTCGACCGGCCGTGGGTCCTGGCCAATCAGCCGCTCGCTCATCTTGCGAATGACCGCGGTCAGCCCTTGCGCGCCGTATCCCTCCATATACTCGGCCCAGCCGACGATGCCGTCGTCGGTGGTGATTTTCAGAAACGAATTGACGCGCCACCCAGCGTCGCAATGCAAGTCCTCGACTTTGATGATCTTCATCGACAACCTCTCTCCCGCTGGCGGGCCCTGAGCAAGCGACTTTCGCGCTTTCGAGCGACCGCGAGTCACTGAGATTGCTTCGCTGCGCTGGCAATGACAATCTCGTTCAAGATCATCGCGAGTTTCCCACCGGCCTGTGGCCGACCCGCCCTGGAGGAAACTGACAGAGGGCCGCTGTCCCGTGGGCCTTCAGCCCACGGACTTGATCCGTGGGGAAAGCCGGGACCGTGCGGCCGAAAGCTGGAACCGGCTTCCGTCGGGGAAGCGTAAGTGTAGTTTGCCGGCACCAACTGACTTGTTTCTTGGTAGTCAGGGAGCGAAGCGACGACGCGATCCCGCTCCACGCCTGCCGTTACCAATACCTTCGCGGGCCGCTCCCGACGTTAAGCCGAGGACCGGACTGGGACTCCTGACGGTCACGGCGTTTGCGATGTCGGCCAGAGTGAAACTGTGGTTTGGGACATTACGCGAGGGGCGGCGGGCGGCGCCCCGGCTGTGTTTCTTCAAACGCGCGGGCAGCGCGCAGCACGCGGTCGTCGCGGTAAAGCGGGCC
>JAFAHP010000560.1 GCA_019237175.1 Alphaproteobacteria bacterium | reverse complement strand
CTGGCGACATCAACGCCAAGCTCGCCCCCTACCTGCGTCCGCTCGACGACGCGCTGACTGAACGGCTGGGCGGCAAGCGGTTGAAGCAGTTGATCGGCGAGCGGGCGATCGAGATAGCGCCCATCGCGTATATGCGCGGCCGGACGTTGAACAACGCTTTCATTGTCATCGACGAGGCCCAGAACTGCACCTACGGGCAGATCAAGATGCTGCTGACCCGCCTCGGCGCCAATGCGCGCATGGTGGTGACCGGAGACCCTGACCAAAGCGATCTGTTGAACGGTCTCTCGGGCCTTGCCGAAATCGCTTCCCGGCTTCAACCTCTCGCCGACGTCGCGGTGATTCGGTTGGGCGAGGCCGATGTGGTCCGCCACCCGCTCGTCGCCGACATGCTGACTGTGCGGTAAACGGTTCGGCGCGCCCCCCACCCTTCCCGCCCCCGCGCGTGGGGGAGGGAAGGGGGGGTTGACGCCGCAACCAAGGCGGTCGCTTATAGCTGGAGAGTGGTGCCCTTCCGACAGGTGGTTAGCCGCTTTTCTCTCGTCATGCCCGCGCAAGCGGGTGCCCAGGGGCGGCCAACTCAGCGCCTGCTGCCCTGGGCCCCCGCTTTCCGCGGGGGTGACGAAGATAAGAATATCCATCTGGGTGAGCACCGCTAAGAGAAGACGAAATCTGCCGAGAGGAGCCGTACTGATGGCCGCGCAGCCGTTTCATGGGGTGCTCGTCCCCGTTCTGACGCCGTTTACCGCGAGCGGCGATCCCGACGCCGGGCGTTTTGCCGCCTTTTGCGCCTGGCTCTTAGATCAGGGGGCAAACGGGCTCGCGATCTTTGGCACCACCAGCGAAGCCAATTCAATGTCGCCGGGCGAGCGGATGCAGTTGCTCGACCGCCTGGTCGATGCCGGCATTCCGGCGGAAAAGCTGATGCCGGGTACCGGCGCCTGCGCGGTGAGCGACGCCGTCGAACTGGTACGGCACGCGGTCAGGCACGGCTGCGGCGGCGTATTGATGCTGCCGCCGTTTTACTACAAGCCGGTCAGCGACGACGGCATTCTTGCGTTTGTCGCGGGCGTGATCGACAAGGTCGGCTCCTCGGCCTTGCGGATGTATCTCTACCACATCCCGCCGGTGGCGGTGGTCGGCTATTCCCTCGACCTTGTCGGCCGCTTGATCAAAGCTTATCCGCAGACGGTCGTTGGGCTGAAGGACAGCTCTGGCGATTGGAACAACACGGCGGCGCTGCTCGACCGCTATCCGGGATTTGCGGTCTTTCCGGGTTCCGAGGTGTTTCTGCTCGATGGTTTGCGCAAAGGGGGGGCCGGCTGCATCACCGCGACCGGAAACGTCAATGTACCCGGGATTGCCAAGGTCTACGCCAATTGGCAAGGCGCGCAGGCAGAAGCGTTGCAGGCCGAGATCACAACCTTGCGCAAGACGATGCAGGCCTATCCGATGGTCCCGGCATTGAAGCGGGTCGTGGCACACTTCCACAACGATCCGGCCTGGGCGGCGGTGCGTCCGCCGTTGGTGCCGCTCGATGCGACGCAATCGGCAGCGTTGATCGCCGACCTCGCAAAGATCGGCTTTGCGCTCGGCGAGCGCGAGCAAAGGGCGGCCTGAGAGGGAGAACCGCGATGACCGAGCGAGCCGCTGTCCGCACCCCCGAGCGCGAGGCGTTTTACGAGAGCATCAGCGGCGGCAACCTCGCGCCGCTCTGGGAGCGGCTGCACGCGCTGGTGACGCCGCAGCCGGTGACCCCGGTATTGCCCGCGATCTGGCACTACCGTGATGTCCGCCCGCATCTGATGCGCGCGGGCGAATTGATCAGCGCCGAGGAAGCCACGCGGCGCGTCTTGATCCTCGAAAATCCCGGGCTCAACGGCCAGACTTCGATCACCCACTCGCTGTTTGCCGGATTGCAATTGATCCTTCCCGGCGAGGTGGCGCCAGCGCATCGCCACACGCAGTCTGCACTCCGCTTTGTCATCGAGGGCGACGGCGCCTATACGGCGGTTGACGGCGAGCGGACGACAATGCACCCGGGCGACTTCGTAATCACGCCATCCTGGACCTGGCACGATCACGGCAACGAGAGCAATGAGCCGATGGTGTGGCTCGACGGGCTCGACATTCCGATCGTGCGCCTGCTCGATGCGAGCTTCGCCGAACCGGGTGAAACTGCGAGCCAGGTCATCGCGCGGCCCGAGGGCGACAACGCAGCACGCTTTGCCAACAATCTCTTGCCGGTCGATTGGAACCCCACGGTCAAGACCTCGCCGGTCTTCAACTACCCTTATGGCCGTTCGCGCGAATCGCTCGACGTTTTGAGCCACAACGAAGATCCTGACCCGTGCCACGGGCATAAGTTGCGCTACGTCAATCCGGCGAGCGGCGATTTTGCGATGCCGACGATTGGCGCCTTTATCCAGCTGCTCCCCAAGGGATTTACGACGCGCCCGTATCGCTCGACCGACGCCACGGTTTTTGTTGCCGTCGAAGGTTCAGGGCAGACCCAGGTCGGCGATCGGATCTTTGACTGGGAGCGGCATGACATTTTTGTCGTGCCGAGCTGGGTCAGCGTCAGCCATCAGGCCACGACCGAGGCGGTATTGTTCAGCTACTCCGATCGGCCGGTACAAGAGAAGCTCGGT
>JAFAHP010000313.1 GCA_019237175.1 Alphaproteobacteria bacterium | reverse complement strand
CCACTTTATCCCGAAATGCCCCGCGGATATCGCCATGGTGCCGGTCTCGCGCACGATCGGGGCCGACCGCGTCGTCGACGAGATGGTGGTGTCATTTACCCACGACGTCGAGATCGACTGGATGCTCCCGGGTGTGCCGCCGACCGGCCGCCGTGTCGAAGTGCCGCTCGTGGCGATTGTCGGCTTCCGCGGCGACAAGCTCTACCATGAGCACATCTATTGGGATCAAGCGAGCGTGCTGGTGCAGATCGGGCTCTTGGATCCGAAAGGGCTTCCCGTCGCCGGCGCCGAAACCGCGAAAAAGCTGCTCGACGAAACCCTGCCTTCGAACACGCTGATGAAGCGCTGGGCCGACAGCGCAAATAACGGTGATTGAGGGAAAGGGCGCAGGCGCGGCGACCGCGCCAATTTCGATTGCGCGCTTCGGCCGAATTATCTAGTATAAGTAAAATAGACGTGCCCAAATTAGAATAATTGTAAGGTTAACAGAAGTATTATACTACCCGAAAGTAGTATATCGATGGTTAACAGGGCGTTATCGCAAGCGGTTAGCTGCAGCAGATCAGGTGCGGTGACGGCCGCCCTCGTCGGCTCGGTGCGTCTAGGCGAATTGATGGAGGCCAGCGACGACGCCCAGCGGATTGTCGAAGCGTTGATCGAGGGCCGGTTGCGGTTGAGCATCCGGCCCTGGCGGCCGAGCGGATCCGTGTAGCGGGCGCGGACGAGGCGGCCTCATCCGCTGCTCCGACGAGCAGTGCCCGCGCCCAAGGTATCTGCATTCGATCGTAAGTCCAGGGAGCGGCTCGGGAGAACGAAGATGGCGGGTCCATCGAACAGCGCAGCCACGCCGAGCGATGGCGTCGCCTGTCTGGACTTGGTCGGGCTCCCGCGATTGATGGCCCGCAGCAGCGGCAGGCCTGAAATTGCGATTGGTCTGATCGACGGGCCGGTCAGGCTCGATCACCCCGATCTCGCCGCCGAAAACATCAGCGAAGTCCTGGGCAAATTGCCGGCTGCCTGCGCCGATGCCGGCGACGCGGCCTGCGCGCACGGCACATTTATCGCCGGGATCCTGGTGGCAAGACGCATGTCCGTGGCCCCCGCGATCTGCCCGGGATGCAGCCTTCTGGTGCGACCGATCTTCTCGGAGGCGACCGCCATCGGCCAGCAAATGCCGAGCGCCTCCGCCGGGGAACTCGCCGACGCCATTGTCGACGTCGTCGGCGCCGGGGCGCGGGTAATCAATTTGAGCGCAGCGCTCCAAGGCCCATCGCCTAGAGGCGAGAACAGTCTGCAGGAGGCGCTCGACTTCGCTCTGCATCGCGGGGTCGTCGTCGTGGCGGCGGCCGGCAATCAGGGCGCGGTCGGGGGATCTGTTATCACCCGCCATCCGTGGGTCATACCGGTGGTCGCATATGACCTCCGCGGACGCCCCATGGATTTGTCCAATCTCGGACCTTCGATCGGGAGGTCCGGGCTCGGTGCGCCGGGAGAAGCGGTCACCAGCCTCGGCGCGACGGCAGAACCACTAACACTAGGAGGCACCAGCGCCGCGACGCCGTTCGTTACGGGCGCGGTCGCACTGACATGGTCCGAGTTTCCGGGTGCAAGCGCCGCGGAAGTGAGATCGGCGGTGACCCAGGCTGCGGCGCCGCGTCGGACCACCATCGTGCCGCCCTTGCTGAACGCATGGACAAGTTACCAGACAATGTCGAGGGCTCGAAGCTGAGTAAGCTGCTGGGAGGTGCTGGATGCAAGACGAACATCTCGCTGCGACGGACGAGACGCAGCCGAGGCCTTACCAGGTGAGACTGCCGGGCTTCATCACGGACGAGGCGATCGGATTGGGGGATGTTGTGCAGCGCGCTGCCTACGCGATGGGAATCAAGCCCTGCGGTGGATGCGAGCGGCGCGCCACGGCGATGAACCGCTGGATGGTCTTCACGCGATGACGCCAATTGCGGATCAATCAAACGAGGAGACGCAGATGGTCGAACCGGAATCCGTAATGCAAGAAGCATCGGCTCAAGAATCATCGGCAGCCCGCTCGACGGCTTTGATCAGGCCGGTTTCGGATAGACTGACCGCGGCTCAGCCTCCCGCACCGCCGGCGGACCAGCCATGTCCTACATGTGGATCGAACGGAGCTGCCATGCCTGCGTCCTATGTCTATTCGCTTGGCAAGATCGAACCGCGCTTTCCGCGGTTGTCGGTGGAGAAGGAATTCGCCCAGGCTACCGGCCGGGCGGAAACCGTCAATCTCACCGACCGGCAGGCGCTGCAACAGGTGCTCCAACAGAACCGCTATCTGGTGAGGCAGCTCTGCTGGGTGATGACGGTGGGTGGTCTCGAAACCTATATCGTTGTCCCTCGCGATCCCGGTGACGCGAATTTGCTCGTCGAGACCCTGCGGCCGAACCCCCGTGCAGGCGATATCGATCTCATCGTCGGAATGCGTGGCCCCTTGGCTGCGCCTGAGATGTGCAACGGCCTGATCGTGCCGATTGTCGCTTTTGATCAGCTGTACTCTTTCGACCGGGATGCACTGATCGCATCGATTCCACGGCCCGAGGCAATCCCGGCCGATAGGTTCGCGGCCGCCGCAGCAGAGGTGTTCGACAGGATTATGCTAGTAACCGACAACGCCGGCGCCACCGACGAGCATCGCGCGCTCAACTTTCTCACCGTTCGCTATCCGGCGATCTATGCAGCAGTGGCTGATGCTTTCAGTCGCAATCTCTCGCTCACCGCAGTGGACGTCCGCCCCTCGGCCTTGAGCGGGGTGCGCAACATCGTCGACGTGATCTTCTCGTTCACCAATCGCACGACGGACGTGGTCGAGAAACAGTTCCTGAGGGTGGACGTGACCGAGGAATTTCCGTTTTTGGTCACGAGGATCTCGCCGTACTACGACCTTTGATCTTTCGGATGCGCGGATGAGATCAGAAAAGGTGTTCAAAAAAGGAGGGCGCGTTGCAACCGGCCTGCTGTCGCGGGCAATGTTGGCCGGACGTTTCCTTCTCGACCCACGAAGTTGGCGTTTCTCTGCTGAAGATTATGGGAGGCAACCAATATGAATGTGCCG
>JAFAHP010000276.1 GCA_019237175.1 Alphaproteobacteria bacterium | reverse complement strand
GCGGCATCGGCGACGGTCCGCGCGATCGGCCCGTGATGCGACAACAGCCCGAGCGGCGATGGGGGATAGGCCGGCACCCTGCCAAAGCTCGGCTTCAGGCCAAAGACGCCGCAGAAAGAAGAGGGGGTGCGGATCGACCCGGCGCCGTCGCTGCCGAGGTGCAACAACCCGATCCCCGCTGCTGCCGCCGCCGCGGCGCCGGCGCTGCTGCCGCCCGAACTGCGCGAGAGATCCCATGGGTTGCGGGTCACACCGTGCAGTGGACTGTCGCCCAATGCCTTCCAGCCGAATTCCGAGGTCGTCGTCTTGCCCAGAATGACGGCTCCGGCTTCGCGCAGCCTGGCCACCGCCGGCGTATCCTCCGACCAGTCCTGGTCGGGGTCCACAAGATGCGAGCCGCGCCGGGTCGGGAACCCGCGCATCAGCATCAGGTCCTTGATGGTGACCGGGACGCCATCGATCGGCCCCAAGGGCTCGCCCCGCCGCCAGCGCTCCTCAGAGACGCGCGCCGCGGCGGAGGCGCCGTCGCGGTCGACAATGCAGAAGGCGTTGAGCTTGGGCTGCAGTGCGTCCAACCGGTCCAACAACAAATTCGTGGCCTCGAGTGGTGACAACGCTCGTTTGCGATAAAGCTCGCTCAGCGCCGCCGCCGAGGCGAAAGCGATCGTATCGTCGCCGGCCATCGCACCTCCTTTCGGCTCGCCTCGCCGCTATCCCTCTAAGGGCATATCATCAGGCGCATGCGTTTTGCTTTATCCATTAGGATCGAGCGGTCAGAACCTCAGAGGACATCATGCGCAATCTCAAGGTCAATGGCGAGCGGCTATGGGCAAGCCTGATGGAACTGGCCCAGATCGGGGCCACGCCAAAAGGCGGGGTGTGCCGGCTTGCCGCCAGCGACCTCGATGGCATAGCCCGCCGGCTCTTCATTCGCTGGTGCGAGGAGGCGGGATGCTCGGTCAAGATCGACAAGATCGGCAACATCTTTGCGCGCCGACCCGGCCGCGACCCCGATCTGCCACCTGTCCTGGCGGGCAGCCACCTCGACACGCAGCCGACCGGGGGCCGGTTCGACGGCGCTTACGGTGTGATGGCGGGGCTCGAAATCGTGCGCACATTGAACGATCATGGGTATGAAACCGATGCGCCGATCGAGATCGTCGCGTGGACCAACGAGGAGGGCTCGCGGTTTTCGCCGGCGATGGTGGGCTCCGGGGTGTTCGCCGGAGTGTTCGATCTGGCTTATGGGCTCGAGCGGCCGGATAACGTCACCGGCGTGACGCTCGCCGCCGAATTGCAACGCATCGGCTTTGCCGGGCCGGAGCCGGTCGGCAGCCGCGCGGTCGCCGCCTATTTCGAAGCGCATATCGAGCAGGGGCCGATCCTCGAAGCCGCCGGCTTGCCAGTCGGCGTCGTGACCGGCGCCCAGGGCCAACGCTGGTATGAGATCACCGTCACCGGGCAGGAAGCCCATGCCGGACCGACGCCGATGCCGCGGCGGCGCGACGCGCTGGTGGGTGCCGCGCGCATGATCGACGCGGTCAATCGGATCGGCCGCGCGCATGCGCCCGATGCCTGCGCCACAGTCGGGTTTGTCCAGGTCAGCCCCAATTCGCGCAATACGATACCCGGGCGGGTGTTCTTCACGGTCGATTTCCGCCATCCCGAGGATGCGGTATTGAGCGCAATGGACCGGGAGTTGCGCGACGCCTGTGCTACAGCGGCGGCAACCCAGGACCTCGATGCCGCCGTCGAAGAGTTCTGGTATTTCCCGCCGACCCCGTTTGATCCGGCTCTCGTCGGCCAGGTGCGCGACGCGGCCGCGGCGCTGGGCTACCCGCATCGGGACATCATCAGCGGTGCGGGTCACGACGCAGTCTATCTGGCGCGCGTCGCACCCTCTGCGATGGTGTTTGTGCCGTGCGTCGGCGGCATCAGCCACAATGAAATCGAAGACGCCACGCCAGCGGACCTCACCGCCGGCTGCAATGTGCTGCTGAACGCGGTCTTGGAAACCGCCGACGCCGGTGTTGTGGGCAAGCGTTAAGCCACGCTTCAAAAAGAGCGAGCCCTGCCAAGGCTGACGGGGCTCAAGAAAAGGACGACCGTTATACCGTCGCCAAGCTCAGGTTCTCGCGGTCTCCAGCAGATGCAGCAGAACCTTGTCGTAGCACTGCACGTATGTCGACTCGCGCTTCCCGACCTTGTCCGGCTGGAGGTTGTTGTCGCGGTGCTCCGTGACACAGACCTGAACGAGATCATCGATTACTTGTGGAACCAGCTCCTTCAGAGGCGCCTTCCATTCGAAACGGCGTCGATGAAGATCCCAGTCAACGTTAGCGCGAAATGCTGCAAGCATCGGATACAGCCACCCATTCAGCACGTGATAAGCCATATGCTGCCCTAGAAACGGAAGCAGAACATTGCGGTTTGTCTGCGAGCCGGCCCTCACTTTGCCTACCTTCATCCGACCAAACTCAAACCCGACTCGCTTGGCCGCGACAAGCGTCTGCTGCTTGATGAGGTCTGAGAGAAAGAGGATCTCGCTTAGTTTCGGAACCAGCAAATCAGTAGGCGACGGTCGGCTCTCAAGGTCCTTCTGGCAAAATTCCAGCGCGCTCTTCGACCTATTAAGAGGATAGTGGGGATGCCGCCTGCGGTCGAACCGCTCGCAATTGAACAGTTCGAGCATCACGAGGATTTCGATGACGTAGATATCGCCGGGGCCGCCCTGATGGTAGGCAATGCTTTCTGCACCCGGCTTGCCGTTGAGAACGTCGCGGATTCTGTCGAAATGACCCTAAAGGTTGGCTAGCGACGGATCGTCGACCTGCTTGCTTCGATTCAGACCCTCGGCGATCTCCGCAACCTTGGAGTCGTCGACGCCTTGTAGAAGATGCAGTCGCACATGGGCGCGCTCAAGGCTTGCCCGCGTCACCTCGTCGGCGTTTTCGATGGTGTCCCTAATGGCGGCGTAGGTGTGGCCGCCGTTACAATTCCATGCCGGTCGGGGTCCGCAAGCGTGACCTTGAGCGTGCCCGCTCCGCCAGTCGCGCGAGAAAATTCAGCATCTTCAACCAGAAGGTAAATACCTTGGTTCTTGATGGCCATATCATCTGGGAGCTCTGTTGAAGTCTCGATGATTCCTTTTACGACTGGACCCGACAAGATGCCCTTCTGCGTTCTTTTCGGAACGCGAGGGTTGACCTCCATAAAATTGTCAAACTTCTCGGGCAGAGCCATCACTTCGACGAAGCTGTCTCCGATCTTCGCGCCGCCTAGGCCCGGGATCGGTAAGCTCCGATATTCGCTGGGAGGGACTGTAAAAGTGTAGGGGCGCCGAATCGGTTGACCCCCACCGATATCGGCAGCATTTGTCAGCTCATTTCTCCGCAGGCGAGAGGCAATGCCCGTCGCCGATAGCGCCCGCAGACCACCGCCAACCGCTGGCGGCTTTGAAGCCGGTCGGTGAGCGGCCATATCAGTGGTGCTATGGATTGCGTCAAGCCCCCGCAAATGCGTGAGCAGATCGAGGTCGTCAGGAGGGCGCCTGATGACTGACCGCCTATCGCTGGCGAACGCGCTCGCTGACGCCAACATCGACCGCGCCGCAGCCGAGCGGATCGCGACTGAGATTTTCGATGCTCTCCAAAGTAGTGTCGCGACCAAATCCGCCCTGCAGCGGCTGGAGAGCGGGATGAAGTCCGATCTCGACCGCTTGGAGACGGCGACAAAGGCCGAATTTCAAGCTATGCGTGCCGAAGTGCAGGCTTTGGAACAGAGGATGCTGCTGCGGTTTAGCGAGCTGGAGCACCGGCTGACCGTTCGGTTCGCCAGTGTTATGGTCGTCCTTATCGGGCTGCTGTTTGCCGCGCTTCGCTACCTTCCACCAGCTCATTGAGTATGTTGTGCCGGCAGGGCGGGACATGGCCACGGGCGATCTGCCCATCCTTTACAGCGAGACGGAGATCGCGGCTCGGGTCGAGGCGCTCGCCGCCGAGATCGCGCGAACGATCCCGGGCGAGTTTGCGGTTGTCGGTCTCCTCAAGGGCGCAGCGCTGTTCACCGCCGACCTGATCCGCG
>JAFAHP010000159.1 GCA_019237175.1 Alphaproteobacteria bacterium | reverse complement strand
TGTGGACGACCCTCGGCATCGGCTTTGGTTTTGTCGCAACGAGCAGCCTGCACTTATCAAAGATTGGGGATCGCACACACAGATCCGCTTTTCGCTGATCTGGCAGAACAGCGGATCTCTCGCCGCCGGCTCTATTCCCACGCCCGCTTGGCCCGAGAGCAGATCATCGCGACGCGCCAAGTCCTGGTGGCCGAGTTGCTAAGCTAAGCTAGCTCACGCCCTCGACGACGAAGGCGCGGCCGGTCGAATTGGCGAGCCGGAGCGGCAGGATCCTCTGGTATTCCGGCGAATGATACCAGCGCTTGACCGCTGCGGCGTCGGCGAATTCGAGGATGACGATCCGCTTCGGCTCGGGCCCGCCTTCGATCAATTCGGTCGCGCCGCCTCGGGTCAGGAAGCGGCCGCCATATTGCGCGAGTGTCGCGGGGACGGCTGCCCGATAGGGCTCCATCCCCGCGGGGTTGGTGGTCTCGACTTCGACAACGAAATAGGCTGGCATGTTTACCTCTCTCTTGCTGATTTCGTGAGTTTTGGAGCCTAGGGCTTAACCTACCAGGATCCTCCGGGAACGACTGCGAACGCGACGCGCAAATGGGCGATCGAAGAATTGCGGCGCATGGTGCTCGCGGCTCTCGGCGAGCACGACGCGGCGGTTTGGCTGTTCGGGTCGCGCGCGCGGCGACGTGCGGCAGCACAGCGACATCGACGTCGCGATCCTGCCGCGCGTCGAGTTTGCCGGGCTCGTCCGGCTCGTCCCGGCCATCCACATATGGCGCGCGAACTGCGACTATTATTAATAGGCCAAAGACAGGACAAGACTTTCGCGTAAATCGACAAATAAGGCAATATTAAGGCATTCTTTTCGCCGAAGCAGATCTTGGAATTGCGCGATGACGCGCCATTTCTTCTCGCCATGGATCAGAATACCAACAGCAACCCTTCGTCTTTGCTGACTGTTGTCTTCTGGCTAATAGTGCCGATCACACTCGTGGCTTATCTGATTTGCTTTGAATAGCGGCAGCTCGATCCCGTCACAACCCTCGATATGGTTTTGATGCGCGGGCCCTACAGATCCGCACCGGCGCAGCGGAATAAGCACGCCGCTTCCTCCCTCGCCAAGCCTGTTCAGGGAGCGAAAGAGGAGTCAGGCGAGCCCGGCCTGCGTTAAATACTTCCGCATCTCTTCGATGACGTAATCGGTGAACGAACCCTGCGCCGCATGCGCGGCGATCCACCCCAGCACCGCGCGCAACGGCGCGCCTGCGGTTTCGGTCTCGAAAATGGCGCGAAAACGCGCTTCGATCGGGCCGCGATACCGCTCGGGGTCGAGCTTTCCCTTGGGCCACGGGTCGAGCGTCTCGTCGACCGCGCACGGTCCGACAAGCGGGATGATCGGCAGAAAGTTCCCCGATGTCCGGAATGCCTGCCGCTGTTCGTCGGTCCAGGCGCCAAAGATCGGGTTGTCGCTTGCTAAAAGAAAGGAATTGCGCAGGAAATCCTGGCAGTTCTTGCGCCCCAACAAATAGTCGTAGCGCCTGAAGTCCGCGCACGCAAAGCCGATAAAAGCACTGAGCCCGGCGCTGGCGATGGCTTTGTCGCCGAGCTTGGTTCCGAGTTGCGGGGTCAGCATAAAGCGGCTGAACACGCGGTCGTCGGCGGCAAGCACAAGATCGCGCGAATCATAGCGGGTCTGCTGGATGACCGCGCCGGACACGGCGCCCAAAATGTGGGCGAAGCTCGTCAAGCCTTCGGGTCCCAGTTCGCTTCTGCCGGCAAACGGGTCGATCAGCAGCACCGCGCGGTTGGCTTCATGGGGGTCGCGCGGGTCGCTGCCCCTGATACCGCACAGCGCTGTGCGCGCCAGTTCGATCGGCTCGTTGTCGGTGGCGCCGCCATCGACCGCCAGAAAGTGGTAATCGGCCGGCACGTCGCTGGCACCGGGAGGGACCAGTGTTTGCCAGTCGGGGATCAAGACCGAGTAGGAGGGCTCTCCACTGAGCGCCGCCGCCGGATCGACCGGTGCGCGCACCGCAACGCGATAGCGATATTGGGCGGTTGGCCGCACCAGCGCGCGTGGCGGAAAGCCGAGCGGAAAAGCCGCGGTGGCGCGTGCAAACAGACTGAATTCGTCCCATGAACTCGCCTGCGGCAAACGCTCACTATCGAAACCCAAAACCAACTCGTCTGGCCGAAATTCGCCGATAGGCTGGTTTGGATAGACGAGGGCGTAGCGAATAAAATCGGCGTGATCGACATAGGTTTCGCTGCGTCCACCCGCGAAATCGAGCCGGAACGGGATCCCCCGCAGATTGGTCAGGGTCAAAATGATCCGCAACGGCGCGGCAATCCACGACCGCCGCTTCGGACCCTTGCCGGAAAATTCGACGATTGCCCGGGCACCAGCGTCAATCGCGGCCCCATTCAACAGCGACGCAACGTCCTTGCCGATATCGCTGGTGTCGAGGAACCGCTCGAGGTTCAGCGTCTTGATCCAGGCGTCGTACAACGGATTCCCGGTCGCCTCGCCGCCGACTGTCGTGCTGCGCGCGATCGGATCGAATTCGAACGCCAAAGCGCGGCCCATGATCGCGGCGCACACCCCACCGCCGGAGGTGCCGGTGATGACCCGCAGGACGACATTATGCCGCGGTGCTGCGGGATTTTCGGCGTCGCGCAGCTGGGTCCAGGTGTCGAGCGCCTCGATCAGGAAATCGAGCGCGCCGGCGGTATAAGCACCAGCCGAGACGGTGCCGCCCAACACCAGCGCCATTTCGAAGCTTCGCGGTGGCACCTCGGGGTTGGCAAGAAACCACCGCTCGATCTCGCCGGCGCCCGGTGGGCTGCGATCAAACACGGGTGGCGCCTCGCTTTGTTCGGCTCGCGAAATCCGTTCAGGTCCCGAGCTGCACCTTCAGAAAGGCCGACATCCGATCCCAGGAGAGATTGGCGGCGTCGAGGTTGTAGGCGGTGCTGCGCTCGTTGAAAAAAGCGTGCGCAGCGTTATAGCGGTAGATCTCGTACTTGACGTCGGCCGCTTTCAGCGTCGTTTCGAGATCGTCGACCGCGGCCGGCGTGCACCAATCGTCCTGGTTGGCAAAGTGGCCCTGGAACGGCACGCGGATCCTGGCCGGATCGGCAAAATCTCTGGGTGGAATACCGTAAAAGCAGATGGCGGCCGTAACCTCGGAGACATGCACCGCAGCGGCGATCGTCAAGGCCCCGCCCATGCAAAATCCCATGACTGCGACCTTGGTGCTCTGCTCCTCCAGCCGCATGGCCGCACCGCGCAGATCCTGGTGGGTGGCGCCGGGGAAATCGAGCCCGGTCATCATATGGTTTGCCTCATCGGGCGAGGTCGTGACCCGTCCTTTGTAAAGATCGGGGGCGAGCGCGTTGTAGCCGGCCCGGGCAAACCGGTCGGCGACACCGCAGATCTGGTCGTTGAGCCCCCACCATTCCTGGATCACGACGATGCCGGGCCGGCCGTGGCCCGCCACCGCCAGATAGCCGCGCGTCGCCACCCCGTCGGGGCGCGCGAATTCGATCATCAATCCCATCGGTTCCTCCTCGTTGGGTCTCAGGCGTCGGCAAAGGCCGGCATCACCTCGCGGGCGAACAGGTCGACCGAGTGCAGCGCTTCGTCGCGGGCGATCGTGCCAAAGGCAAAGTCGCACACGAAATAGCTCGCACCCGCGGCCTTGATTTCGCGGGCGATGTAGTCGCGGACCTGCGCCGGTGTACCGGCGATCGCGTGGCCCGCTGCCTGCAACGCGTCCCATTCCGGCGGCAGCGACTGGGCAAGCGGGAACGGCACGTCGTATTTCGCCCATAAGAATTCCATGTGCTTGCGCCACGGACGATAGGCGCGGCGAGCAATATCGCGCGCCTCGGCCTCGGTATCGGCGAGGATCAGGTGGCGGTTGATACCCATCAGCGGCAGATCCTCCTCCGCCCGGCGATGTTTTCGCCATTCCGTCTTGTAGAGGTCGATGATCGCGCGCGCCGCTGCATTGTCGCGCAAGGTTATGATATGGGCGCCGCGTTCCGCCGCCCACGGGATACTGTCTGGCCGGCTCGTGCCGTACCACAACTCGGGTATCGGCTTCTGGAACGGCTTCATCGCGATCGGCACGTGGTCGAAATCGTAGAATTTGCCGTGATAGGTCAGCTCGTCCTCGGTCAGACCGATTTGGATCGCCTCGAACGCCTCGCGGAACTGCTCGGCACCGGTGTCGAACTTCACCCCGTAGAATCCGACCTCGACCGGCGAGATGCCGCGACCGACACCGTAGAGAAAGCGGCCGCCGCTCATCTGATCGAGCATGCAGATCTCGTCGACCAAGCGTAGCGGATGGTAAAGCGGCAGCAGATAAACCATCGGTCCGAAGCGCAATCGCGTTGTGCGCTGCGCGACGGCGGCAAGAAACACGCCGGGTGAGGGCGCATAGCCCAAGGGCGTGTTGTGATGCTCAGCCAAATGATAGCCGTAAAAACCGGCACGGTCGTAGGCCTCGATCAATTCCAGCCGGTCTTCGAAATGCTTGGTCAGCGGCTGCCCGCTGTCGTCGAGATGGTCGAAAACCCCAAAACGCATCACGGCTCTCCTTCCAACACGCCGATATACTTAATCTCCCGACATACTTTATCGTCATCCCCGCGCAAGCGGGAACCCAGGGGCCGCGTTCACAACACGAGATCATGCCAGATCATTGTAGAGGTCACGCCACCGCGGATTCTGCCGTTCGATCAATTCCAGCTTCCAGGCACGGTGCCATTTCTTGATCCGCTTTTCCCGAAGGATCGCATCGGGCATCGTCGCGTGAAACTCAACAAATACCAGCCGATAGACGCCGTACTTTGAAACAAAGCCGCCGGTAATATCCGATCGGTGTTCCCACACTCTGCGGGTTACATCATCTGTCACGCCGACATACAGCGTCCCGTTGCGCTGGCTTGCGAGAATATAGACGCAAGGCCGCCTGCCATCCGCCGCCATAACCGGTGGCCCTGGGTCCCCACTTTCGCGGGGATGACGAATATTGTTCTTATCCCATGCGGACACGGTACTCGCGAGCCTCCTTTTGCTGCAACGCCACCGTAGCCGCCGGCCG
>JAFAHP010000024.1 GCA_019237175.1 Alphaproteobacteria bacterium | reverse complement strand
TAGATCGCCTGGACCGAGGTGATCGAGCCTTTTTTGGTGCTTGTGATACGCTCCTCCAGCGTTCCCAGATCGGTCGCCAGGGTCGGCTGATAACCGACCGCCGATGGAATGCGGCCGAGGAGTGCTGACACCTCCGAGCCTGCCTGGGTAAAGCGGAAGATGTTGTCGACGAAAAACAGCACATCCTGACCTTCCTCGTCGCGAAAGTATTCGGCAAGGGTAAGGCCGGACAGACCGACTCTCGCGCGCGCGCCCGGCGGTTCGTTCATCTGACCATAAACGAGCGCCGCCTTCGAGCCTGGCCCATTGATATTGATAACTCCCGACTCCATCATCTCGTGATAAAGGTCGTTGCCTTCGCGGGTCCGTTCACCGACCCCCGCAAAGACCGAGTAGCCGCCATGCGCCTTGGCGATGTTGTTGATCAATTCCATGATGATCACGGTCTTGCCAACCCCGGCGCCGCCGAATAGCCCGATTTTGCCGCCCTTGGCGTAGGGTGTCAGGAGATCGACGACCTTGATGCCGGTGACCAGGATCTCCGCCTCGGTGGACTGGTCGATGAATTCGGGCGCCGGCTTGTGGATCGGCGACCGACGGTTGGTCTGCACCGGGCCCCGTTCGTCGACCGGCTCACCGACGACATTGAGAATGCGACCTAAGGTTTCAGGACCGACCGGCACCGTGATCGGCCCGCCGCTGTCGACCACTTGGGTGCCGCGCACCAGCCCGTCGGTGGTGTCCATCGCGACCGTCCGCACAATATTCTCGCCGAGCTGCTGCGCCACTTCGAGCACCAGCATCCGGTCACTCTGATCGACGTGCAGCGCGGTCAGAATTTCCGGTAGTTCGCCGTCGAAGCGAACGTCGACGACCGCTCCGATGACCTGGGTGATCGTGCCGATGCTGTTTTTGGGCATGTCTTCGGATTCCTGTGCCTCAAAGCGCCTCGGCGCCGGAGATGATCTCGATCAGCTCCTTGGTGATCCCAGCTTGGCGCGTGCGGTTATAGTTGAGAGTGAGACGATCGATCATCTCGCCCGCGTTGCGGGTGGCATTGTCCATCGCCGTCATCCTGGCACCCTGCTCGCTCGCCGCGTTTTCGAGGAGCGCGGTATAGATTTGCACCGCCAGATTTTGCGGCAACAGTTCGTCGAGAATTTCTTCTTCCGACGGCTCGAACTCATAAACGCCTGCCGCCGACGAGGCGGTCGCGGCCGCTTCTTCCGCCTCAAGCGGGAACGGGATCAGCTGCTGCACTGTGACGATCTGCGTCATCGCCGAGCGAAAGCGATTGAAGATGATCGTGCAAACGTCGAACGCGCCGTCCTGGAACAGTACCAGTATCCGCTGCGCGATATTTTTAGCCTCGTCGAAAGACAGATGACGTCGGCCGACTTCGGTCAGGCTGTCGTGGATCAGGCGTCCATAGTCGCGGCGCAGCCCGTCGCGCCCCTTGCGCCCTATGATCAGGATCAGAATCCGTTTGCCGCCGCTCTCGAGCTCGCGGATACGTCGACGCGCTTCGCGCAGGATCGACGCGTTAAAGCCGCCCGCGAGACCGCGATCCGAGGTGGCGACAACGATCAGATGCGCTTCATTCCTTCCGGTCCCGACGAGCAACGGCGGTGCGTTCGGTAATCCCGCCATGCGCGCCGCGAGCGAGCCGAGAACGCGCTCCATCCTTTGCCCGTAGGGCCGCGCGGTCTCCACTTGCTCCTGAGCGCGGCGCAGCCGCGAGGCGGCGACCACCTTCATCGCAGAGGTGATCTTTTGGGTCGACCGAACACTGCGAATGCGGGTTCGCAGGTCCTTCAGGCTCGGCATCGAGGGTGCCCGGCGGTTGTCACGCGAAGGTTTTCACAAAGCCGTCGAGGAATTCTCCGAGACCCTTCTCGACCTCGGGAGAAATCTCGCCCTGGCTGCGGACCGCCTCGAGAAGTTCGGGCCGCGCCGACCTGAGTTCGGTGACCATGGACGACTCGAAGCGACTGACATCCGACACCTCGACCCTGTCGAGATAGCCGCGGGTGCCGGCGAAGATCGCCACCACCTGCTCCTCGACCGGCACAGGCGCAAACTGTGGCTGCTTTAGGAGTTCGGTCAGCCGGCTGCCGCGAGCAAGCAGCCGTTGGGTCGCCGCGTCGAGATCGGATGCGAATTGCGAAAAAGCGGCCATTTCGCGGTACTGCGCGAGTTCGAGCTTGATGCGCCCGGCAACCTGCTTCATCGCCTTGATCTGAGCCGCTGAGCCGACCCGGCTCACCGACAGCCCGACATTGATCGCCGGGCGGATACCCCGAAAGAACAGTTCGGTCTCGAGAAAGATCTGACCGTCGGTGATCGAGATCACGTTGGTCGGGATATAAGCGGACACGTCGCCGGCCTGGGTTTCAATAACAGGCAGCGCCGTCAACGATCCGCCGCCATGCTCCTCATTCATTTTGGCGGCGCGCTCGAGGAGCCGAGAATGCAGGTAGAAGACATCGCCCGGGTAGGCCTCGCGCCCCGGCGGACGGCGCAACAGTAGGGACATCTGGCGGTACGCAACGGCATGCTTTGATAGATCGTCATAGATCATCAACGCATGCATGCGGTTGTCCCGAAAATATTCACCCATAACGCAACCCGCATAGGGTGCGAGATATTGCAGCGGTGCCGGCTCTGAGGCGGTCGCCGCTACCACAATCGAGTATTCGAGCGCACCATAGTCCTGCAAGGTCTTGACGATCTGGGCGACGGTCGAGCGCTTCTGGCCGATCGCGACATAGATGCAATAGAGCTTGCGCGACTCGTCGGTGCCGGCATTGATCTGCTTTTGATTAAGGATCGTGTCGATGATGAGCGCGGTCTTGCCGGTTTGGCGGTCGCCGATGATCAGCTCGCGCTGGCCGCGTCCAATCGGCACCAGCGCGTCGATTGCCTTCAGTCCGGTTTGGACCGGCTCGTGCACGGAACGACGCGGGACGATCCCCGGCGCCTTGACCTCGACCCGCCGGCGCTGGACGTCGGCTAGCGGCCCCTTGCCGTCTATCGGTTCGCCGAGGGCATCGACGACCCGGCCCAAGAGGCCGCGGCCGACCGGCACGTCGACGATAGCACCGGTGCGCTTGACGATATCACCCTCATGGATGCCGCTGTCCTCGCCGAACACAACCACCCCGACATTGTCACTTTCGAGGTTGAGCGCCATGCCTCGCATCCCGTTTGGGAACGCGACCATCTCTCCGGCCTGAACCTGGTCGAGGCCATATACGCGGGCGACCCCGTCGCCGATCGACAGTACCTGGCCGACCTCGGCGACATCCGCCTCGCTGCCGAAATTGGCGATCTGCTCCTTGAGGATCGCCGATATCTCTGCCGAGCGAATTTCCATCAAAGCCCCTTCAGACTATGCCTTCATCGCCAACTGCAGGCGGCGCAGTTTGCTCTCGACGGAAGCGTCGACCATGCGTGAACCGACCTTGACGATCATCCCGCCAAGCAGCCGCTGATCGACCCGGGCGTCAACGGTGACCCGGCGACCGACGGTGCGATGCAGATGCTCACTTAACGCGCCGAGCTGCGCTTCGCTCAAAGGCTGGGCGGCAACGACCTCAGCCGTAACCTCGCCCCGCCGCGACGCGAGCATCGCCAGAAACCCTTCGATCATTGAAGAAAGGGCAAATAAACGGCGATTGCGGGCAACGACAGCAAGAAAATCACCGACCAGCGATGACAATTCGGCGCGGCGTGCCAATGCCGCCACGGCGCGCGCCTGATCGGCGCGCGACAGGATCGGACTGCGCACCACACGCGTCAAATCGGCACTCGCGGCGAGCATTGCGCGCAGCTGGCGCAGGTCGGCGGCGACTTGATCGAGCACGCGGTGCTCGTCGGCGAGCTCAAACAGCGCCGTTGCGTAGCGTTCGGCCAGGGCTGAAACACCCGTCGAATCGGAAGCCAATGAGAAGCGGTCCCCAGTCAGCGCGCCGGCGGAGGGCGGTCGCGAAACCCCGTGGCAAATTGGGGGATTTCGGCGCGAGGCGCGTAAGGGGCCACCGGACCCCGCGAAATCCGTGCGGTTCCTAACACAGCTGCCCGTCCCACGCAACCACCGCAAGGTGCCCAATTCCAACAGGTTATATCATCACTCCCGATGCTCATGCCGGTTGATCGGGTCGCGCGATCGTGCTCGCCGGCGCGCGACCGACGCCGGCTGTTGCCGTCTTAGAGTGACCCGCGGCATTCTACATGCAGCCGCCGGAGGTTGACGATGCTGCTCGCGAACCGAATTCCGACCACCCATGTCGGGAGCCTGATCAGGCCGCCCGAGTTGCTGCGCTACATTTCGGCGATCGAACAAGGTGTCGCGGCCGATCGGGCAGCTTTCGAGGCGCAATTGCGCCGGTCGGTCGCCGATGTCGTGCGCCGTCAGCGGGAAATTGGCATCGACATTGTCAGCGATGGCGAGTTCGGCAAGTTTCGCACCTGGTCGGCCTATGTCATCGAGCGGCTGGGCAATATCGAGGAACAAGACATCGATGAGCCGCGCGGCGCTGGTCGCGACCAATCGCTGTTCCCCGAATTCTACGCCGAATATTTCCCAACGCAGCATCTTCCGCGGCGGGGTATACCAATCGCGACCGGTCCGATTTTTTACAAAGGGCAGGCGGCGATCGCCCACGACATCGACGTGTTCAAAAGCGCGTTGCAGGGCTTGGACGTCGAGGGGTTTGTGCCGCTGGTGGCGCCGGCGAGTGCCATGCCGCGGTTTCGCCTGGGCCATTATGGGAGCGAGGAAGAGTTCCTGTTTGCGTTGGCGGAAGCACTTCGGGAGGAGTACCGCGCCGTCATCGACGCCGGGCTGCTCCTGCAAGTCGACGATGCCTTCCTGCCCTACATGTATGATGTCGCATTCGCCGATAGGCCGCTCGAAGAATACCGAAATTGGGCGGAGATGCGGGTCGCAGCGCTGAATCACGCGCTCGACGGGTTACCGCAGGAGCGCGTGCGCTATCATATCTGCTGGGGCAGCTTCGCGACACCGCATGTCAGCGACATTGAGATCAAGCACATCATCGATCTCGTGCTGCGAGTCAGAGCGGGCGCGTACTGCATCGAGATGGCGAACCCGCGGCACGAGCATGAATGGCGGATCTGGGAGAGCGTCAGGTTGCCGGAAGGCTGTAAGCTCGTGCCCGGCGTTGTCAGTCACGCGACTAATATTGTCGAACATCCGGAATTGGTGGCGCAACGGCTGGTTCGTCTGGCCCGATTAGTCGGCCGCGACAACATCATGGCCGGCACCGATTGCGGTTTTGCGCAGGCAACGCACGTCCGTCGTGTTCACCCATCGATACAGTGGGCCAAACTCGAAGCGCTCTCGGCCGGAGCGCGCCTCGCCAGCCTGGAATTGTGGGGCGGCGGCTAGCGGGTGGCCAGCTCCCTCGCTACGGGCGGATTGCCAACAACTCCGCCCGCTGGGTCAAGACGGCCGCCAGCTCACCCAAATAGCGATCGATATTCTGTTCGGTTTCCGAGTCGAGAGCGGCATCAGCGGGGACCCGGGTAATCAAGTCGTCCAGCTCTTTGGCGCCGGCCACCAAAATCGCATCGCATTGGGTCAATCGCTCTAATGCATCGAGTTCGCTGCGATGGCGCTGCCAGATCTTGTCTTCAGGCGGGACCGCTGCCCCGCGTAGGCCGGTGTCGATCTCGAGCACTCGCTCCATGAGGACACGGAATCGCCGCGCCCCCGCGACCGCCTGCGGTTCCGGATCGGGGCGCTCGCGCGTTGGCGGCAGCAGGTATTTGCGTCGATAGCGGCTTTCGAGATCGCGCAATCTCACGGCGGCCTTCTCCAGATGCTCGCTGGCGCGTGACCGGATCAACAGGTCGTCGGCCCGCATTTGGTTCTCCCGCCGGTACCAATTATACCCATAGCCGTTGAGCAGCATGACCCCGATCCGGTAGAGACGGCTGTGCTCGCCTGGCAGCGAGCCTCCCGGCAGCGGATCAGACATTGTTCGAAGGACGCGGGCCGATCCCACCCAGCGCCACCGTGGCTTGCACCGGCGCGCCGATATGAAAAGCCTGGCCGATCGCCATGTTCGGGGCCGAGACCAGCCCATGCTCGGCCATTGACATCGCGATGTAGTAGCGTACTGCATCGATCTCCTGCAGGCCAAAGGCGCGTAGCGAGATCAATGCCCGCATGCGTTCGTCACGCGGGAAGACCAGCACCTTGACGGTGTCGAGGGTGAGACCGAACACCTTCAGAAAGTCCTGCAGATGGCCGTGCACAACCTCCCCGATTTCGTGGATTTTTTCGTTTACCCGCTCGAGCGGTGTGACCTGCACCACCTGATTAATCGCTTGTTCGACGACCGGCTTTGAGTATTCATTCACCTGTATCGCCGTGATCATGTGCTCGCTGACCGGCATATGAGTGACAAGCGCCACGGCGTCTTCTTTGGTCGCGACGTGAAAATAGTAATCGACCTCATAACTCATTTCGGCCATTTCGGCAGACAAGGCCAATCCGCTGGCTTTGACGACCATTTTGGCGCGATTTATATAAAGCGCTTCATATTGCCACGGACTCTGACCGCCAAAGAAAGCCTGCGTGAACGAGCCCAGTATCGGCCGGTCCGGTGTCGTTACCGGATATTGTCCAGTATCGTAAACATTTAAAATCGCACCTCGCGATTTCAAGACACAAAAATGATTGCTCTCGACAGTGAGCAGCGAATTATTGACAATCGAATTGTCCGGATAGTGCCAAACCAGTATACCGGGACCCATGACTTCCTGACCGTCGCTGGTCAGGGTAGAAATGACGCTGCGAACACCTTGCACCACAACCCTCCATTGAACAGTTTGTGCTCTGCTTCGCCGCACCGCTACGAGCCTCCTCCACTCGATCTCTCGCAACCCCCTCACATTCGTCATCCCCGGGCTCGTCCCGGGGATCCACGTGGATAGCCGGAACAAGTCCGGCCATGACGCGGAGGGGAGTGCCTCGGGCTTGGTGAAAAGCGCACTAGCCAGGGCGGCCCGCAGATGTTTTTGACCGAATATCGTTAGGAATTCTCTGCCAGAGCCGGTGCCAAAGGGGATTACAAAAAGCTGTATGGATCGATGTCGATCTGCAGCCGCACCGAGCCCTTAAGGCGCACGCGCGATACCCAATCGCGCACCACCGCCTGCAAATTGACCCGGCGTTCGGCTTTGACCAGGAAGCGGCGGCGATGCCGTCCGCGCAGGATCGCGAGCGGTGCAGGTGCGGGTCCCAGCACGGCGACGCCCGGTAATTGCGGCGCCGCGCGGGCAAGCGCCCGAGCGGCAAAGTCGGCGGCATCGGCATCGGCGGCGCTGACGATCACCGCAGCAAGCCGACCGAAAGGCGGCAGTCCGGCGGCGCGCCGCGCCGTGGCCTCGGCCTCGAGAAAACGGTCGCGGTCGCCCGAGGCCAGCGCCGTCATCACCGGCTGCTCGGGCATGAATGTTTGGATCAGCACCCGGCCTTTGCGATCGGCACGTCCGGCGCGCCCGCCGACCTGATGCAGCAGCTGGTAAGTTCGCTCTGCCGCGCGCAGATCGCCGCCAATAAGCCCAAGATCCGCATCGACGACACCGACCAGGGTCAGCAGCGGAAAATGATGGCCCTTGGCGACGACCTGGGTTCCGATCAGCACGTCGATGTGCCGCTCGATCATCGCGCGGGCCAGTTCGGCCGCCGCACGCGGGCCGGTTAGCACGTCGCTGACCATCAGCGCCGCTCGCGCCGCCGGAAATCGTGCCGACACCTCGTCGAGCAGTCGTTCGACCCCTGGGCCGCACGGCACCAGGACGCCGGCCGTCATGCATTCCGGACACAGCGGCGGCACCGCCTCGGCGTGGCCGCAATGATGGCACAACAGCCGGTGGGTGAAACGATGCTCGACGAGCCAGGCGCTGCAATTCGCACATTCAAAACGGTGGCCGCAGGCGCGACACAAGGTTAAGGGCGCATAACCGCGGCGGTTCAAAAACAGTAAAGCCTGCTCACCGGCGGCAAAGGTTTCGGCGAGTGCCGAGACGAGCGGCGGCGATAGGAAGCGGCCGGGGTCCATTCGCTCGCGGCGCATATCCACAAGCTGCACTTCCGGGAGGACCGCTTCGGCGTAGCGGCGCGGCAGGCTGACGCGCTGGTAGCGCCCGCGGGCGACATTGACGACCGTTTCGAGCGATGGTGTCGCCGACACCAGCACGATCGGGATGCCGGCCACCGAGGCACGCAGCACCGCCATATCGCGCGCCTGATAGCACACCCCGTCCTCCTGCTTGTAAGATGGGTCATGCTCCTCGTCGACAACGATCAGGCCAAGTTCGGGGAATGGCAAAAACAACGCCGAGCGTGCCCCGACCACCAGGGGCACGCGCCCAGAAGCCACCCCGCGCCAGGTGTCGCGGCGCTCGCTGTGAACCGTGTCCGAATGCCACTGCGCCGGCGACACGCCAAAACGGTCGCGAAAGCGCTGCAGCCATTGCGCGCTGAGCGCGATTTCCGGCAACAGCACCAGGACTTGCCGACCAGCGGCAAGTACGGCGGCGATCGCCGCGAAGTAGGTTTCGGTTTTTCCTGAGCCGGTGACCCCATCAAGCAGGGTCACACTGAAACCGGCGGTCTCGACGCGAGCGATCAGCCGGCCGGCAGCGGCGGCCTGGTCGGCGGAAAGCTGAACCTCGCTCATGCGCCAATCGGGCCAGGGGCGTGCGAGGTCTTCAGCTGGAACAAGACGTTCCTGCGCCAGGCCGCTGACGATCAGGCTGCGGACGACACCGGCGCCGCACCCGGCCAGCCGGGCGGCATCGGCAATAGGTAGAGGCGGGTGGTCGCGCAAGACCTCGAGCACTCGCCGGCGCCTGGGGGTCAACAGAACCGCCGAGCCATTGTCGAGTGCCGTCAGCCCAGCAGGTGCTATCGTGCACAGCCGGCGCGGCCGCGGCGGCTGCAGAGCTTCGCCGACGCTCATTCCCATGCGCAACACGGCCCCCGGCGGGGCCATCGTGTAGGCGGCGACGCGCTCGACAAAACGACGCAGCGCCGGATCGAGAGGCCGTAATGGCAAGACTTCGCCAATCGGCTTTAGCCGATCGAAGGAAAGATCGCCCGCCTCCGGCTCTGCGCGGTCGTCCCAAACCACACCGACGAGGCTGCGCGAACCCAGTGGCACGCGAATAAAACTTCCGTCCTCGGGCGGTAGCGTACCAACCGGTACCCGATAGTCGAGCGCACCGGGCAACGGCAGTGGCAGCAGCACTTGGACGTTCCGCCCCTTCGCCCGGCAGGTCGTGGGCACCGATCGACCATCGGCATCTTGGGCGGACGCGCCCTCGGAACTGGCATGTCGCTCGGGCATCGGCTACACTTGCTATCGGACCCGGCACGCGGCAAGGCTCTCGATCCCGGTAATCTCGTACTGCAGAAAGGTTTGAGGCGCGCTTTCCGATGAACTGGTTGTCTGCCGCCGCCCTTCGAGATCGCCCGCTTCGCGGCGCAACGACATGGAGTTAGCATTGGCCGATCGCCCTTACGACCAGCCAAAACCGCTCGGCGGCGAGTCGTCGTCGAGCCGGGCCAGTGCTATCGGCGCCGCCGATGTGATCGCCTATCTGCGCGAGCATCCCGACTTCCTCGATCGCCACCCCGACGCGCTGCATTTGCTGCGGGCACCCAACCGCAGCGGCGACGGGGTCCTCGATTTTCAGCATTTCATGCTGGAGCGGCTGCGCGGCGAACTGCAGCGGGCGCAAGACGAGCACAAAAAATTGATCGCCCTCAGCCGCGGCAACCTCGCCGGCCAATGTCGCGTACACAAGGCGACGTTGGCTCTATTAAAGGCCACTGGGTTCGAACACCTGTTGCAGATCGTGACGACCGATCTTGCCGTGCTGATCGATGTCGATGCCGTCACACTCGGCATCGAGAGTACGGCAGCGCGTACGGCGCGGATGCCTCTACCCGGTATCCGTCTGTTGCGCGCGGGCGTTGTCGACCACCTGCTCGGTCCCGATCGCGACGTTCTCTTATGCACCGACGTCAAGGGCGACCCGACCCTCTTCGGAGCGGCCGCCGGACTGGTGCGTTCTCAGGCGCTGGTGCGGTTGTCGTTTGGCCGCGCCGGTCCGGCGGGGCTGATGTGCATCGGCACGCGCAGAGCCGGCACATTTCACCCAGGGCTTGGCACCGAATTGCTGAATTTTCTGGCACGCGCCGTCGCGATCACGATCGGGCAGTGGCTCGAGCGCGGCCGGTGACCTCGACCGCTCCGCCGAATGCGACGGCAGGGGTTATAGTCGGTCAAAAACCTCGCCCACTCGGCGGATCGGGGAAAAAGCCGAGTTTTCCCGCGCTGCCCGGGCCGGTGCCGCTGCCGCGGTTCGCCGTCGCCGATGATCTACGCGCGGCGATCGGCTTATGGGCGGCATGGCTGTCGGGTGAGCGCCGCGCCTCGGCGCACACGGTC
>JAFAHP010000638.1 GCA_019237175.1 Alphaproteobacteria bacterium | reverse complement strand
CGGCACCCACGACAACTCCACGACTCGCGGCTGGTTCGAAGAATCGCCTGATCAGCAAAAGCGATACTTGTGGAATTATCTTAAGCGACCGCCTGGAGAGAGTCGCGAGGTGGCCTCGATGTTGATCAATTTGGCGTGGTCGTCCATGGCTGCGCTGGCGATAGCTCCATTGCAGGATATTCTCAACCTGGGGAATGAGGCACGGATGAATCTGCCCGGCCGGGCCGAAGGAAATTGGCGCTGGCGGTGCACGGAACACATGCTGACGCCGGCGGCCTTCGGATTGCTTCACGACCTGACGAAAACCTCGAACCGGGAAGTTTCCAAATCCAACATTCCGTGACCGACGGTTATGCAAGAAGAAAGATCATGATCGCCGACCGCGGCGGCATAACGGCTGAAGCAGAACGGTACAGGAAACGACAACATGCGCATCGGTATTGCAACTGATCACGGCGGGTTCGGGTTGAAGGAGGAGCTGGTCGCGCAGCTCCGTACGGCTGGTCATGAAGTCGTCGATTTCGGTGCAAACAGCCTGAGCCCGGACGACGACTATCCGGACTTTGTCACCCCACTCGGCCGCGCTGTGGTGGCGGGACAGGTCGAACGCGGCGTCGCGATCTGCGGCAGCGGCGTCGGGGCATCAGTGTGTGCCAACAAGATTCCCGGCGTGCGCGCCGCGCTTATTCATGATCACTTCTCGGCCCGGCAGGGGGTCGAGGACGATCACATGAACATTATTTGCATGGGCGGTCGGACGGTGGGACCGGCGGTGGCATGGGACCTCGTCCAGACCTTCCTCGCCGCCGAGTACAGTCAGGTCGAACGGCATTTGCGCCGGTTGGGCAAGGTGGCATCGTTGGAAGCGGCGAGGGGTGGACGGATTTGAAAAGCTGTTGGCGACCAGATTCATGCTTGGATCTGCGGCGCCTGCGGCTCGAGAGGCTCGGGCACAGCGGGGGGTGCCGAACCGGCAAGCACCATAGGGTAAGCGCAGACCATGACCACCCACACCACTTGCCAGCGCGGCAACAGCTTTCCGCTCGGCGCGACCCTGGTCCCCGGCGGCGCCAATTTCAGCCTGTTTGCCAAGCACAGCACGGGTGCCGAGCTGCTGTTGTTTGACGATGTGGACGACCCCGAACCGTCTCGGGTAGTCGAGCTCCACCCGAGGATCAACCGCACCTATCATTATTGGCACACATTTGTCCCAGGTGTCGCCGCCGGACAGCTTTATGCTTACCGCGTCAGCGGGCCGTTCGATCCCGAGCGAGGACGGCGCTTCGACCGCGACAAGGTGCTGCTCGACCCCTATGGGAAGTGTGCGGCCCGACCGGCAGGCCGCAGCCGGGAGGCGGCGCGACGGCCGGGAGGCAACGTCGCCGCGGCGTTGAGGAGCGTCGTTGTCGACCCGACCGCGTATGACTGGGAGGAGGATGCCCCTTTGGGCATTCCCTTCGCTCAGACGATCGTCTACGAGATGCATGTCGGCGGCTTTACACGGCATGCGAGCTCCGGCGTCGCGCCGCCGAGGCGCGGCACCTATGCCGGGTTGATCGACAAGATCGCCTATCTGGCTGACCTCGGCATCAGCGCGGTCGAGCTGCTCCCGGTTTTTGCTTTTGATGATCAGGACGGCCCGCCCGGTCTCGGCAATTACTGGGGGTATCAGCCTCTCTCGTTTTTCGCGCCGCATGACGGGTACAGTTCCCGGTCCGATCCGCTCGGCGTGCTCGACGAGTTTCGCGACATGGTCAAGGCGCTGCACCGCGCCGGGATCGAGGTGATCCTCGATGTCGTCTACAACCATACCGCAGAAGGCGGTACGGACGGCCCGACACTCTGTTTCCGGGGCTTGGCCAACGAAAATTATTACATCCTGGCAGACGACAAGTCTCGCTACGCCGACTGTACCGGCTGCGGCAGCACGCTGAATGCCAATGAGCCTATCGTTCGACGATTGATTATCGTCAGTCTCCGTTATTGGGTCGATGAGATGCATGTCGACGGGTTTCGCTTTGATCTCGCCTCGATCCTGTCGCGCGACGAGCAAGGCCGGCCGGTGGCGTCCCCGCCGATCCTCTGGGATATCGAATCCGACCCTATCCTTGCCAACGTCAAGCTGATCGCCGAAGCCTGGGATGCCGCCGGTCTTTATCAGGTCGGCAGTTT
>JAFAHP010000629.1 GCA_019237175.1 Alphaproteobacteria bacterium | reverse complement strand
TCCCTGTCTCGAACCCGGCATTCTGATGAAGCAGACGATCCCGACCGCCGCACTCGTGGTGTTGCCGAACACCGGCCACGCCGTCAATCTCGAAGAGCCGGACCTGTTCAACCGTACACTCGACGAATTTTTGCATCAGGTCGAAAGCGGGCGCTGGCCGCGACGCGACCCGCGGGCCGCGACCGGCTCGATCCTCGGCGTGCGCTAGTACCGCGTTGCGTACATTGGCGAATATGCCCAGGAGATGCTTCGTGGGTGAGGCCTCGATACTCCCTCTCCCCGCGTGCGGGGAGAGGGTTGGGTGAGGGGCATTTGGCGATCGCACGGCAGCCACAAAATGGCGGCAGAGAATTCCCCCTCACCCGGAAGCTGCGTGGCGCGCAACTTCCGACCTCTCCCTGCAAGCGGAGCGAGGTAGTTGACCGCGCCGTCGAAACTTTCATTGGGTTGCCGCCTGCGGTTACCGCATAGCGAAGTTTCTCAACGAGGTACTGGTGGTGAAGAGCGGGAGCCGTCGGAACCAAATGGGGTCATCCCGAGCGGTCATGGCCCTTGCTGAGCCCCAATTCACAATAGGGATCGAGGAGGAATATTTCCTCGTCGACCGGGTGACCCGCGACGTCGTCGACGATCCGCCGCCCGAATTGCTGGCGGATTGCGAGGCACTGCTCGCTGGCCAGGTGGCCCGCGAATTCCTGCGTTCGCAGATCGAGATTGGCACCCGCGTCTGTGCGAGTCTTGCCGAGGCGCGCGAGGATCTGCGCCATTTGCGGCGCACCGTTGCCGAGGTTGCCGCCCGCCACGGCATGGCTCCTGTCGCCGCGGGCACGCATCCTTTTGCGCGCTGGGACACGCAAAAGACCACCGAGCGCCGCCGCTACGCGGATTTGCGCGACGATCTGCAGGGTGTAGGCCGACGGCTCGCGATCTGTGGTCTGCATGTCCATGTCGGCCTCAACGATGACGAGCTGCGCATCGACCTGTTGAACCAGGCGTCGTATTTCCTGCCGCACCTGTTGGCGTTGTCGACCTCATCGCCGTTTTGGCGCGGCGAGAATACCGGGCTCAAATCATACCGCCTCGCCGTATTCAACGAGCTGCCCCGCACCGGCATGCCCGAGCGCTTTGACAGCTGGGGTGAATACCGCCGCCATGTCGACATCCTGGTGCTCGCCGGGCTGATCGAAGACGCGACCAAATTGTGGTGGGATCTGCGACCGAGCGAGCGTTTTCCGACATTGGAAATGCGCATCACCGACAGCTGCACGACATTGGAAGATGCGTTGTCGATTGCGGCACTCTACCGCTGCCTGTTGCGCATGCTGTGGCGGCTCAAGCGGGAAAACCAGCGCTGGCGCATTTATGCGCGGATGCTGATCGACGAGAACCGCTGGCGCGCACAGCGCTACGGCACCGATCGCGGGCTCGTCGATTTCGGAAAGGGCGCGATCGTGCCCTATGCAGAACTGCTCGACGAAATCCTGGCCTTGGTCGAACCGGACGCCCGCCATTTCGGCTGCGAGCGCGAGGCAACGCATGCCCGCCAAATTCTCGCCCGTGGCACCAGCGCCCACCGCCAGCTCGCAGTCTTTGAAGAAAAGACCGCTGCCGGTGCCGATCGCGCGCAAGCTCTTGCCGCGGTCGTCGACTGGCTGGTCGCCGAAACCGCGCGCGTATAGGGTTGCGGGCTATCCACGGCGGAGTGGTAGGGCGGATGACCCTGGCGAAAGCCAGGGGTAATCCGCCGGTCGGCGCGATGTGGCGGAATGCCCCCCGGAACGCCTGCCCCCTCGGCGGGTGGCCGTCCGGGGGTTTTCCGCCCTACAACTTGATGTCGCTCACGCATCGCGACGTGAGATATTCCGGCAGGCTCGTGAGGCGCCAAGCGGACGTAAAGCATCACTTGACGTCGCCCGATTGAAGCTCATTTTGCCAAGGTGATACGCACCTTCCGCAGCAGACCGCTTCGTCGCTATTTCGAGACTGGGGATGCGGCGGGGTTAAGCGTGCCGAATGTCAACAGGATAAGGGCAGCGGCGGGGCGCGGCCCGACGACGCCCGCATGCTGCGCGCGTTGGACGCCGCCACCCGGCCCGAGCAAGTCAATCTCCCCGGATATCATTTCCATTCGCTGCAGGGCGTGCGGCGCTGGTCGATCCGCATCACCGGCAACTGGCGCATCACGTTTGGCTGGGATGGCACCGACGCGATCGATGTCGATCTCGAGGATTATCACTGATGCAGGATGAGCGGGTCACAAGAGGATTGCCAGCGATGCACCCTGGCGAACTGTTGCGCGAGGATGTTTTGCCGGCATTCAGGCGGACGCGCGCCGAGATTGCCCGTCTTCTTGGCGTCTCGCGGCAAACGCTCCACGGGATCTTGACCGAGCGCGCACCCGTTAGCGCGGAGATGGCGCTGCGCTTGGGTAAGCTCTGCGGAAACGGTCCAGAACTCTGGCTTGCGCAACAATCTCGATATGACTTAGAGCGACTGAGCCAATCAAAACGCTCGGAAATTGACGCAATCCCGACCCTGGCAGCCAAATGAGGCAGGACTCCAGTTAACTGCGAAAATGCTGAATATCGAAGCCGCCGCGCCACATTCTTTCAAGCGGGTACTGCTCCCGGCCGCTCGATAGGGAGATCTACTGCCGGGCCGCCCGAATGGCTCGCCAGACGCGCTCGGGGGTGGCGGGCATTTCGATATGGCGGATGCCGAGCGGCGACAGCGCGTCGACCAGCGCGTTGGCGACCGCCGGCAGGGCGCCGACATTGCCGGCTTCGCCCGCACCTTTGACACCCAGCGGGTTGGTCTTGGTCGGCACTGGGTTGCTTTCGCAGTCGATCGCCGAGAGCGTGTCCGCGCGCGGCATCGCGTAGTCCATGAACGAACCCGAGAGCAGCTGCCCCGAGGCGGGGTCAAAGCGGATATCCTCCATCAA
>JAFAHP010000542.1 GCA_019237175.1 Alphaproteobacteria bacterium | reverse complement strand
TACAATCGTTGTCTCGGCGTGCTCGAACACCGGCTGGACGGCCGCGAATTCATCCTCGACGAATATTCGATCGCCGACATGGCGTCCTGGCCATGGGTGCTGATCGCCAAGCCGCTGGGTCAGCCGCTCGACGAATTTCCGAATGTTGCGCGCTGGCGCGCGGCGATCCGGGATCGGCCGGCGGTGCGGCGCGGCGTCGATCTTGGCAAGGAACTACGCCGCTCGGCACCGCCCTCCGACGAAGAACGGCGTATCCTATTCAACCAGACCGCGCGCACCACACCGACCCGGAGATGACAGGGCTAGTCTGGAGCATTTTCACTTGTATCGAGCCGAGATCCGAAAACTTTTCTAACGGCGACTTGCCGTGACGTAATCCCAACCGCGAAGCTTTTGGCAATTCTACGATCCCGATATCCCCACCGCGGAACCATCCCGACGAAGGTCGGGATCTATTTCTGCCGAGGATACCGGCCTTCGCCGGTATGGTCGGGGAGATGCCGGGCTGTACCCAGCGTCGATCAGGTCAGCGGGCAGAGTGGAGGTGAACGCAATTTCGCGCGAACGTCTATTCATTCAGCCAGCGCCGCATGAACCCGAGCAACCCCTGCGGCATCAAGATCACGATGGCGATAAACACAGCACCGAGCGGGATCAGATAGTACTGGGTCAGAAAACGCGAGAGGCCCTCGCGCAGCAGCAGAAAAAAAGCCGCACCGACAATCGGCCCGACCAGCGTGCCGATACCGCCGATGACGTTGTAGATGACAGTCTCGCCCGATACGAGAAAAAAGACGAAGTCGGGGGCGGCGAACTGGTTCTGGAGCGCATACAGCACCCCGGCGAGACCGGCGAACAGCCCGGACAGCATGACCGCGACAATCTTATACCGCTCCACCGCATAACCGATCGCGCGGGTGCGCGCCTCGTTCTCGCGGATCGATTGCAACACCATGCCAAACGGCGACTGCGTGATGCGCCGCAGGATCAGATAAGACCCGGCGACCACCGCCAGCACAAACCAATGCAGCCTTGTCGGCGTAAGGACGAAGTCAAAAAGCCCCGGGATCGCCAAGGGCGGCCGCTCGAAAGCGAGCCCGTTCTCGCCGCCGGTTACCGCGGTCCAGGTGAAGATGATAACGTAGAAAATCTGCGAAAAAATCAGGGTGGTGATCGCAAAATAGATGTCACGCAGCCGGGTCGAGAAATACGCGACACAGGCAGCGACCGCCGCGGCGGCAACCAGTCCGTAAAAAAGGGCCAGCCACAGATTGGGCGGATCGATGGTGAGCAGCGCCGCGGCCGCGCCATACATGCCGAGCCCAAAAAACGCCGAATGGCCGAACGAGACCATTCCGGTGTACCCGATCAGGATGTCGGACGACATCGCCAACAGACCCCAGATCAGGATCTCGGTCACAAACCGGCGCCAGAATTCGGTCAGGACAAGGGGTGCGGCGATCAACAGCGCGACGATGACGGCAAACCCGGTCCAAAAAACGGTACCGTGACCCCGCCTCATTTCGGGGCTGCAACAAATAGGCCGGTCGGCCGGAACAAAAGGGTCACGATCAGCACGACAAACGAGACGATGATCGCTTGCGACGGGCTCACCCACAAAGAGGCGTAAGCTTCAAGCAGGCTCACCAGGATCGCCGCCGCGATCGAACCGCCGAGGCTGCCCATGCCGCCAACCACGACGACGATAAAAGCGCGGAGGATCCACCCCAAACCCATCGTCGGGTCGACCCCGCTAAGCGGGCCGAACAACACCCCGCTGGCCGCGGCCATCGCCGAGCCAATGGCAAAAACCCCGGTTAAGACCCAAGGCACCGGGATCCCCATCGCCTGCGCCATTACGCGGTCCTGGGTGGTGGCGCGGATCCAGATGCCCCAGGTGCCGAATTTGAGGAACAGCCAAAAGCCGCCGATGATCGCCGCCGATAACAGCGCGACGACGATCCGATACCAGGGGTAATCGAGGTAGAACAACGTAAAATGACCGCCGATCGGCTCGGCAACCTTGCGCGACACCGGACCGAACTGCCACAGCGCAACATTCTGCAGGACCAGCGAGATGCCAAAGGTCGCCAGGATCGTGGTCAGTGGACCGCGGTCAATCAGCGGCCGCAGCGTGACGAGGTAGATCGCCGCCCCCAGGAGCCCGATCAAAAGCCCGGCCGAGAGGAGGGCGAGCCAGAAATTGCCGGTCGCCGCCAAAGTCAGCACACCGACATAGGCGCCGAGCATCAACAACTCGCCATGGGCGAAATTGACCACGTCCATAATGCCGAAGATCAGCGTCAGGCCGGACGACACCAGCGCCAGGATCATGCCGGTGACGATGCCGTTGATCGTCTGGATCAGCAGCTGGTCGAGCGGAACGCCCATTCTAGACACCGAGATATTGGTGGATCACCGCGTCCCCGACGTGCAATTGCGAACCCAGAGCGTGGTGGCGAACCTCGCCTTTTTCGATAAAATAGATCCGGCGGCTGGCTTCGAGGGTCAATGGCACGTTCTGTTCGACAAGCAGCACCGCCACACCCTCGCCGCGCAGCGCCTCGATGATCTCGCGGATCTGCGAAACCATCCGCGGCATCAGCCCCTCGGTCGGCTCGTCGAGCAGGATGATCTTGGGCTCCAGCATCATCGCCCGGGCGATTGCCAGCATCTGCTGCTCGCCGCCCGACAACGTCCCGCCCGCCTGATGGCGGCGTTCGGCCAGCACCGGGAAGTAGGCGTAGATCTTGTCGAGCAGCAAAGCTTTCTTCGCCTTTGCCACGCCGCGCCGATCGAGCCCGACGCGCAAGTTTTCGAGAACGGTCAACAGCGGAAAGATACGGCGGTCCTCGGGTACATACCCGATCCCGAGCCGTGCGACCCGGTGCGGCGGCAGTCCGGTGATCGGGCGCCCCTCGAAACGGACCTCGCCCGCGCTCGGATGCACAATGCCGGCGATCGCCTTCAGGGTCGTGCTCTTGCCGACGCCATTGCGCCCCAAGAGGCCGACGACCTCGCCGCGCCCGACACTAAGCGAGACGCCGTGCAAGATATGGCTTTTGCCGTAATAGGTATGGAGACGGTCCACGGCCAGCAAATCCGCCGCGCGCGCATCTTCGCCAACGCGCGCCACCGCCGTGCCGGTTCCAATGAAGGCCGCCCCCGCGCCGCTGCTCATGTTTTCAAATAGACTTCGATTACCCGCGGGTTTTGCTGAATTTCCGAGGGCGTCCCCTCGGCCAAGACTGCACCGTAATGAAGGACGGTGATCCTTCCGGCCAATTCCATAACGACGTGCATATCGTGCTCGACGATCAGGATCGTCAGGTTGGCGGCGACCCGGCGGATCAGTTGCACCGTATCGTGGGTTTCGGCGGCACTCATCCCGGCTGTCGGCTCGTCGAGGCACAAGAGCTGCGGCTCTGTTGCCAGCGCGATCGCGATTTCGAGCGTTCGTTGCTCGCCATGCGAAAGATTGGCGGCCGGCTCGCCGGCCTTGCCGAGCAGGCCGACAGAATCGAGCGCCGCCTCGGCCTTTTCGATGATGTCGCGATACGCGCGATGATGCGAAAAGAGGCTCCAGCTGTGCCGGCGCGACTGGGCGGCAATACGCACGTTTTCGAGTGCCGTCGCATTGGGAAGGATGTTGGTGATCTGGTAGGAGCGGGCGATACCCTTTTGCGAGATCTTGTTTGGGGGCAGCCCCGTGATGTCCGCACCGGCGAAAAAAATAGCACCCGAAGTGGGATGCAAGACGCCGGTCAGGCAGTTGAAGAAGGTGCTCTTACCCGCGCCGTTTGGACCGATGATGGCGCAAACCTCGCTGCGCGGGACCGCGAAATTGACGTGGTCGAGCGCGGTCAATCCGCCAAAGCGGATGGTCAGATCCTCGGTGCGCAACAGGGCGGCGGCTTTGCCGTCTTCGGCGACTTCGGCGCTCGAGGCTGCTGCAAGCGACGGGTTAACGGTCATTTGGTTGCGCACCGCCCTGCAGCCGACCCGTTGGAATGAAACCACTTAGTCGTCGTAGGGCGGAAAAGCGGCAGCGCATTCCGCCGTTTTCGGCACGCTCTGGGGGGTGGCGGAATACGCGCTGCGCGCTATTCCGCCCTACGCCGTTCCGGCCGAGCGAATGAGTGGTCGGCAGGGTCACGCCTGGGCGAAACGGCAATGCGGCGGCACCTCCGTCTTTTGCCACCCGATCGTCTGTTGGACGTGATAGGCGCCCTCCCTCATTTCGAAGATGAGTTCGCGCACAAACGCCTGATGGTCCGCCTTGCGCAGAAGTTTGTCGCCGGTCGGGAAATCGTCCCCTTCCTTCATTTCGAGCCCTTCGAGCGCGGCGATCAGCTTGGGCGTGTCGTCGCGGCCCTGAAACCCCGATTTCTCGACGCCGAGCTTTAGGGCGTTGACCCCTTCGTAGTTCGACTGGATATAGCGGTCGGGCAACGCGTTGGCAATTCCCGCCTTTTTTAGCCGCTCCACAGCCTCGTCGTAAAAGCGGTGCAGATAGGGGGTGTTGAGCGGCGGGTCGAATACCGGCACGTAGCGGTCGATCGCGGTAAAGCCTTCGATGTTGTTGCCCATCGCGGGAAGCTGGCTGCCGACCGTGACCGCCCCGTCGCCGGCCCATTTGTACTTCTTGCTGAGGCCGAGGTCATACCCCTGGTTGACGATGTGGATCGCATCCGGACCAAAGAAAATCACAAACAGCCCGTCGAAATCGCCGCTGATTTTCGACAGAAACGGCGTCATGTCGGCGGTGCCGAGCGGAATGCCGAGCGTACCCACGACCTCGCCGCCGTTCGCCTTGATCTCGGCGGTATAGGCGTCACGGGTCGACTGACCCCAGGCGTAGTCGGCATGGGCGATGTACCAGCGTTTACCGATCTTGTTGACAAGATAAGGGGCGAACGCCTTTGCCTGCGCCGGCGCGAAATCATAGGGCCGGAAGGTGTAGCGATTGCAGCGGGTCGTCGTCAGTGTCGTGTCGAGGCAGACCCCGATAATGTTGACCACCTGATGTTCGACATAGACCGGCCCGCAGGCGAGACAGACATTGGATAAATAGCCGCCGACATGAAAGTCGATGTTGTCCTCGGTGACCATCTTCTCCACCGCACGCCGCCCGGTGTCCGGGCT
>JAFAHP010000295.1 GCA_019237175.1 Alphaproteobacteria bacterium | reverse complement strand
ACCGCCGATCATCATTGCGCAGAGTATTGACCCGCATGGCTCATTCCGCCTCGCTGCCTTCACCGATGCCGCTCGAATCCGCGCGCGCGGCAACGCCGCTTTTTGGCGCAGCCCGCGTTCCCGGCGATAAATCGATTTCGCACCGCGCGCTGATGCTGGGCGCCCTCGCCGTTGGCCGCACCGAGATCACCGGCCTGCTCGAAGGCGAGGACGTGCTCGCCACCGCCGCGGCGGTAAACGCGCTCGGTGCGCAGGCTGCGCGCGAGAATGGCCGCTGGATCGTCGACGGCGTCGGCCTCGGTGGACTTTCGGAGCCCGATGATCTGCTCGATTTGGGAAATTCCGGAACTTCAGCGCGATTGCTGCTCGGCATCCTGGCGAGCCATCCGCTAACAGCTTTTGTCACCGGTGACCCCTCGCTGCGGCGCCGCCCGATGGGCCGCGTCACCGAGCCGCTAAGCCGCTTTGGCGCGCGTTTTCTGACCCGCGCCGGAGCCCGGCTGCCGCTCGCGGTGATCGGGGCGACGAGTCCGATCCCGATCGAATACCGCCTGCCGGTGCCCTCGGCCCAGGTCAAATCATCGGTGCTGCTCGCCGGGCTCAACACGCCCGGCGAGACGACGGTAATCGAGCCGCAAGCGACGCGCGACCATACCGAGCGCATGATGCGCCATTTCGGCGCCAAAGTGACCGTTGAGCCGGTTGAGGGCGGTGGCAAGCGCATCAAACTCCTCGGGCAACCGGAGCTGGCAGCGGCGCCGATTATCGTGCCCGGCGATATCTCCTCGGCTGCATTCCCGCTGATCGCGGCGCTGATCGTGCCGGGATCGGAGGTCACGATCGAGGGCGTCGGCGTCAACCCGTTGCGCGCCGGGCTCCTCGAATGCTTGCGCGAGATGGGCGCCGACATCGCATTAGTGAATGAGCGTGACGAGGGCGGCGAACCGGTGGCCGATTTACGGGCGCGCGGCGGCAATTTGACCGGAGCCGACATCCCGGCCGAGCGGGCGCCGCGAATGATCGACGAATATCCAATTCTGGCCGTGGCCGCAGCCTGCGCCCGCGGCCGCACGGTCATGCGCGGGCTCGCCGAGCTGCGTGTCAAAGAGAGCGATAGGCTGGCCGGAATGGCTGAAGGGCTCGCGGCATGCGGCGTGCGGGTCGCGATCGAGGGGGACGATCTGATCGTCGACGGCGCCGGCAACCTCCCCGCGGGCGGGGCGACGATTGCCACCCGGCTGGACCACCGCATGGCGATGGCGTTTCTCGTGCTCGGGCTGGCTGCCAACCAGCCGGTGCAAGTCGATGACGGCGGCCCGATCGCCACCAGCTTTCCCGAGTTCGTGCCGCTGATGAAAGGGCTTGGGGCCACAATACGCAAGGTCGGGTGAGAGCCGTTCGGCCCCTCATCCGGGCCCTCTCCCCCCGAGCGGGGAGAGGGAGGGACCCGACTCAGCGGAAGGGTGACGGGCAGGAAGGGCGGTGACTTCTCGGCCGTTTATCGTTGCGATCGACGGCCCGGCGGCGTCCGGCAAGGGCACGCTGGCGCGGCGGCTCGCTGAGCGCTTTGGCCTCGCCCATCTCGATACCGGTACATTGTACCGGGCGACAGCGCTCTTGGTCCTCGAGGACAATGCCGATCCCGCCGATCCCGTCGCAGCGACGGCCGCCGCTCGCCGGGTTGATCAAAGCCTGTTATCGGATCCGCTGCTGCGTGACGAAAGGGTGGCGCACGCGGCCTCGGTCGTCGCCGCCAACCCCGAGGTCCGCCAAGCTCTGCTCGATTTCCAGCGCAACTTTGCGGCCCACCCCCCGGTACCAGCGCGGGGTGCGGTGCTCGACGGTAGAGACATCGGTTCGGTGGTGTGCCCGGCGGCCGATGTCAAATTGTTTGTTACTGCCGATCCCGAAGTGCGTGCGCTGCGCCGACTGGCCGAGTTGCAGGCGAGCGGGGTGGCGGCTATATACAGCGACGTCCTGCAGGAGTTGGAGTATCGCGATACGCGCGATGCCGGACGCGGCACCGCCCCGATGGTGGTGCCGCCTGATGCGGTTGTTATCAACACGACAGCGCTGGATGCCGATGCGGTACTGGAGCGCGCCTCCGATATTGTGTCCCGAGCGATCGCCGGTTGACACTGACGGATAGTCAATTGTTGTGTAACATCCGTGACCAAACGGCCGGCAGGCGCGAGCGGCAGGATTGGTCGTTGCCGCCGCAGCCGAGTATGCCGGCGGGCGCCGCGCTTCTGAGCCGATCCCGGCGGAGCCGGCTTTATCATTTCTGAGGGATCGAGGAGAAGGAATGGCACTGGCAACACAAACCGCGGAGGCGCCGGCAAGGGAAACTTTTGCGGCGCTACTCGATGAATCGATGGGCATGGGCAGCGGGCTCGAGGGCACCGTCGTCAGGGGAAGGGTCGTCGCAATCGAGAACGATGCGGCGCTGATCGATGTCGGCCTCAAATCGGAAGGGCGCGTGCCGCTGAAGGAATTCGCCACGGGGGGCAGCGAACCCGCTCTCCATGTCGGGGATACGGTCGAAGTCTTTCTCGAGCGCATGGAAGACAAAAACGGCGAAGCGCAGCTGTCGCGTGAAAAAGCCCGCCGCGAGGAAGCCTGGACCTTGCTGGAAAAGAGCTTTCAGGCGAACGAGCGCGTCACCGGTGTGATTTTTGGCCGGGTCAAGGGCGGATTCACGGTTGATCTGAACGGTGCGGTCGCGTTTCTACCGGGCAGCCAGGTCGACATTCGCCCGGTGCGCGACATCGGCCCACTCTTGGGTTCGCAACAGCCGTTTCAGATCCTGAAAATGGATCGCTCGCGCGGCAACATCGTGGTTTCGCGGCGCGCGGTGCTCGAAGAGAGCCGTGCCGAGCAACGCTCGGAACTGGTCGCGAGCCTCAAAGAGGGACAAATCCTCAACGGTGTCGTCAAGAATATCACCGACTACGGCGCGTTTGTCGATCTCGGCGGGGTCGACGGACTGCTGCATGTCACCGACATCGCCTGGCGGCGCATCAACCACCCATCGGAAGCTCTGAATATCGGCCAAAACGTGAAGGTTCAGGTTATCCGCTTCAATCCCGAGACCCAGCGCATCTCGCTCGGCATGAAGCAGCTGGAGGCGGACCCCTGGGAAGGTGTCGAATTGAAATATCCGGCCGGCGCCAAATTCCGCGGCCGGGTGACCAACATCACCGATTACGGCGCGTTTGTAGAATTGGAGCCGGGGGTCGAGGGGCTCGTCCATGTTTCGGAAATGAGCTGGACCAAAAAGAACGTGCATCCCGGCAAGATCGTCTCGACCAGCCAGGAGGTCGAGGTGATGGTGCTCGATGTCGATCCGCAAAAGCGGCGCATCAGCCTCGGCCTCAAACAGACGCTGGCCAATCCATGGGAGACCTTTGCCGACGAACATCCGGTCGGCGGCGCGGTTGAAGGCGAAATCCGCAACATCACCGAATTTGGCCTGTTTATCGGCTTGTCCGGCGACATCGACGGCATGGTCCATTTGTCCGACATCGATTGGAACCGGCCTGGCGAGGATGCTCTCGACAACTACCACAAGGGTGAGGTCGTACGCGCCAAAGTGCTCGACATCGATGTTGAAAAAGAGCGCATCAGCCTTGGGATCAAGCAACTCGAAGCCGATCCGTTCGAGGCAGGGTTGTCCAAGTTGCGCAAGGGCGAGGTTGTCACCGGCACGGTCGCCGGCGTCACCGAGGGCGGGATCGAGGTCACGGTGGGCGATGGACTTCTAGGCTTTATTCGCAAATCCGAGCTGTCGCGCGACCGCAGCGAGCAGCGACCCGACCGGTTCGCGATTGGCGAAAAAGTCGACGCCAAGGTCACGACAATCGACCGTGCCACGCGCAAGGTTACATTGTCGATCAAGGCCAAAGAGGTTGATGAGGAAAAGCGCGCGATGGCGGAATTTGGTTCGTCCGATTCCGGCGCAAGCCTTGGCGACATTCTCGGCGCCGCGATCAATCGCGCGCGCCGGCAAGGTGCCGAGCGGCAGGGCGAGAACGACGCCAAGAATTGACCACTCCCTCCGGCCTTTCCGTAACGGATCCCGGCCGGGTGCGGCTAATGGGGAGGATGTGGCCAAGCCGGGTCAATGGCTGCCAATCGGCTCTGCCTTGACCCGCCGTCGGTGCTTTGGCACCGTCGCTTGGCCTTCAAAGCAAAGGGAGCGAGACGTTTGAGATGACGAAATCGGAGCTCGTGCAAAAGCTGGCCGAGGCCAACCCGCATCTATTCCAGCGCGACGTCGAGGTCATTGTCACCGCAATCTTCGATGAGATTGCCGCGGCTTTGGCGCGCGGCGACCGCGTCGAGCTGCGGGGATTTGGCGCCTTCTCGGTCAAGCGTCGCGACGCCCGCCTCGGACGCAATCCCAGAACCGGCGACAGTGTGCGCGTTGCCGAAAAACACATTCCCTTTTTCAAGACGGGAAAGCAACTTCGCGATCGCCTGAACCAGCCTGCCCACTGAGCGGGCGCGGGTCACGAACCGGGGGTGCGCATGCGAGTGGTTTATTGGGGAGGTGTGATCGTCATCGCCGCGGTCGTCAGCCTCTTCGCCGCTTCCAATCGCGCCACGGTCACGCTTGGGCTATGGCCGCTGCCATACCTTGCCGAAGCGCCGCTGTATCTTGTCGTTGTGGTCTCTTTGCTGTTCGGCGTATTGATCGGCGCCCTCGCGGTCTGGATCGGCGGCAGCCGTCGGCGGCGCGAATTACGCGAATGCCGACGGCAAAATGCTGCTCTTTCGCGCGAACTCGCTGCGACTCAAGGGCAGCTGGCGCGCGGATCACCGGCGTCACGCGACACCGCGCTTCCGGCGCGGTGAGAGGCTATCCACCAGCAACCGCGGGTGGCTCAGCGGTTCGCGCTCATTCGGCCTTCCCCCCTTCCTAACCCTCCTGCGCAAGCGCGGGAGGGTTGAGGCACAAACACTTTGACCTCGACGCGGCATCCGGTCCAGTGTTGCGCCGCAATCGAACCGATACCGAGGCAAATAATCAAAAATGGACCTTCCCCAAAGTATTGCTACCATTGGTGGCCAACTCGACCGAGATGAAACGATCGTCGCCGCGCCGGAATTGCTGAGCGGCGCCGATGTGTTTGCTGCCGAGCGCCAGCGTCTGTTTCTGCGGCCGTGGGTCGCCGTCGATCACCATTCGCGTCTGGAGGCTCCGGGGCGTTATGTGAGGGTCGAAGCAGCTACGCGTTCCATTCTGCTGGTCCGCGACGGCGAGGGGGGGCTGCGCGCCCTGCGAAATGTCTGCATTCACGCCGGATATCCGGTTTGTGAGGCGGAAGAGGGTCCCGCCGAGCGACTGATCTGTCCTTATCATGGTTGGGAATTCGCGGCTGACGGCCGGCTTATGGAACCGGACCTGTCGAGCCGGATAGACCCGGCGCGGCTGCGGCTTGCAAGTCATCCGGTCGCAATTCGTGACGGGTTGATTTTTGTCGATCCGTCAAACGCGCCTTCTGCAGAGACCAGTGATCCCCCGATCACGGCTGGCGTCGTCCCCTCCTGGCTCAAGAACGGAAAAGTAACAAGCCGGCCGCGATGCAGTGTCGATTGGAACTGGAAGCTGGCGCTGCAATTCATCCGCTCATCGCCACATCTGTTCTGCGACGATCCCGATGAAGACGATGTGGTTGTCTTCGGGCCGCTCAGCATGATGTTCGCGCAACCTGGCCGAGCAACTTTGCTGCGCGTGATCCCAAAGTCGGCCGCTCGGACCGACATCCAACTGATCTACATGGCAGCGAACGACACTTCGCACAATGACGGCTCCGACCAGCTTGCCAATGGCTTGAGGAAAGTTGCCGACGCGGAAGCAGGTGCCGGCTTGGTCGCGCTCGATCGCAGCTTTTTCTCTTGGTATTGGCCGCTGATGTCTGCCGGCTGACCGCGGGCATCGGACGATGCAGATCCGTAGCATGACGGAAGGGCTGGCGTTTCCCGAGGGGCCGGTGGCGTTGACGGACGGCGCGGTGGTGCTGGTCGAAATCGCCGCCGGCGCCCTGACAAGGGTAGCGCCGGACGGCACAAAAACGGTTCTCGCGCGCCCCGGCGGCGGCCCGAACGGTGCGGCGATCGGTCCCGATGGGAAGTTCTATGTGTGCAATAACGGCGGCTTTGAATGGCACGTCGAGGGTAATCATCGGCGTCCCTTCCTGCAGGCCAAAAATTACACCGGCGGCCGGATCGAGCGGATCGATCCAGAGACCGGTATCGTCGAATGCCTCTATCGAGCAGCCGGCGACGTGCCGTTGAAGGGGCCGAACGATCTCGTTTTCGACCGGCACGGCGGTTTTTATTTTAGCGATCTCGGCAAGGTGCGAGCTCGCGAAATGGATCGCGGTGCGGTCTATTACGCCAAAGCCGACGGTTCGGAGATTGTCGAGGTCGCCTTTCCGATGGTCACGCCGAACGGGGTTGGCCTATCGCCGGATGAGAATACCCTTTATATCGCTGAAACCGAACCGGCTCGGCTTTGGGCTTTCGACATTGTCCGCCCGGGTGTCGTGCGCAAGGAACCATGGCCGTCGCCGCATGGCGGCCGCCTCGTCGCGGGGCCGGGCGGGTATCAGCGTTTCGACTCATTGGCAGTCGATGCAGAGGGCAGGATCTGCGTCGCAACGTTGGTGAACGGCGGCATCACCGTGATCTCTCCCGACGGTCGCGACCTCGAGCACTATCCGATGCCCGACCCAATCACGACCAATATCTGCTTTGGTGGCCCCCACATGCGGACCGCATTTATCACCTTGTCGTGGACCGGTCGTTTGGTCGCGGTGGATTGGCCGGTCGCGGGGCTGCGCCTCAATAACAGCCTATGATCGCGACGGCAGCTCTCGAGTGGTTCACACCGATCGGTTACGGCCGGTGCCGCGGCCGCGGATGAGGCACCCAGGGGCGGTCGCCGCGGCTGCCGTTGGCGCTTTCCATCACGATTCCCGCTTCGTCGAGCCACAACGCGACGGCACCCAGCCGCCATGAATCAATCCGGTCGACAACCGGTATCACGGAGCGGCAGCGAAATCCGGCGAGCGCTTGACTGACAATCGCGTCAACGCCCGCGCAGTCGACGGGCGGCGTCGCGGTTCCGGCGAGGATCGCCACGTTGCGGCCGCGAACCGAATAGCGGCACGCTTCGCCGCTGCAGTCCAACACTCCTGGTACAGCGGTCTGCGGCCAGGGAACCATCTCGAGCCCAGTCTCCTCGCTGAGGAACGCAGCCTGGATCCGTTCACCGTGATTGACGGCAGCCCAGTACGCCCCGTCGGGGGATCGCACGGTGAGAAACCGGCCGAGATCGGCGATCACGATGTCGGGCGGTCGGGTAAGAGCCATGCCGGTAAGCCCCGCAGCGATCGCCACGACACCCCAGCGCCGCCACGGCTGCATCCACAGGCACAGCCACAACCCGCCGAGCGCAACGAGGGCCAGACCGGGCGCCGGCAACCGTGGCATTGGCCAGACGTTTCCCGGCAAGGCCGAGACCGTCTCGGCGACATAAATCGTAACATCAATCCCCCAGCCCATGGGTACCAGCGCCCACCTTTCGAGCCCGAAGGGCATCAACACGCAGCTGACCACTCCCCAAGGGAGGGTCCATACCGCGCTCAACGGCACTGCCACGACATTGGCGAGCGGCGAATAAAGTGCGACCTGATGAAAATGGTAGATGGAAAACGGGTTGGTGCCGACGGTGACGATCACAGTGGTGACGACGACCGCTCCGGCGTAGCCCAGCATCCGCCCCGGCCATGACGGACGATGCAGCCAATGGCCGAGCCGCCGGCCATAAGTCTCGTAAACCGCGATCAGCGCGACAACCGCGGCAAACGACATTTGAAAACTGACCCCGACCAGGCTTTCCGGCTCAACCGCCAACACAAAGGCTGCGGCCAGTGCGCAAATCCGCATCGAGATCCGCAAGCGGTCGATCAGGATCGCCACAAACACGAGCCCGTTCATGACAAACGCGCGCTCGGTTGGGATCGCCGCGCCCGACAACATCAAGTAGCAGGCGAGCACGCACAACGCTACGGCGGCCGCGATCTTCTTGATCGGATAGCGCAAGGCTATCCAAGGGATCAGGGCCAGGGCGGCGCGCACGGTGAAAAAGACAAAGCCGCCGACGAGACCCAAATGCAATCCGGCGATCGCCAAAAGGTGCTGCAACCCGGACTGTCTAAACGCTTCTTTGACGTGCTCGGAAATCGCCCCCCGCTTGCCGGTGATCAGTGCCGAAGCGACACCGCCCGTCGAGCCGGGCAAGACGTCGACGATCCGTCGCGACATCTGGGTCCGCAAATGCCGCAGATCCTCGCGCCAGCCGCCCCCTGAATCATCTCGCTCGGACACCACGAGATGTGCCGGACCGTAACTGTACCCGACCCCGCCGATCCGCGCGAAATAGGCTTCGCGCTGCATGTCGTGGCTGCCCGGCAGGATCTGCCCGGGGACCGGGTAAAGAGCTGCCCGAACTTCGATGCGGTCACCCGGGAGCAGCGGATCACTGGTTGCCGCGACGTGAAGGCGCAGCCGTGCCGGTTGTTCGCCCGGCTCGATCCCGGGCAACGGATCGGGCGCAACGACCATCCGCCAGCCGCGATCGACCGAGTCGATGTCCACCACCCGGCCGGTAATCGTCACCGGGCCCAGACGACGCTGCAACATCGGCGTCTGCCGCTGCCAGGTCGTCTCGGCGATCAGCGCGAAGCCGGCGCAGAACATCGTGACCGCGAGCGCCCCCTCGCACAACAGAGGGCGTTTGTGCAGCGCAAAAGCGGCGCCGCCCGCAACACAGGTTGCGCAAAACCCTAACCACAGCGGCGGCTCAAAGGTCAGCGCGAAATAGACCGCGATGCCGGCGCCGAAAAATACCGGCAGCCATAACAACCGTCGCTCGCCCTCGGCGGCGTAATATGCGCCGAAGGTCTTGAGCAGCCGCGCACCCCATCGCGCTGCTGCGCCGAAGCCGTCGCTCGCGACCGCCGCATCCGCCATCTGGTGCCTCGCCGCCCGCGCGGCGCTAAACTAACCGCAATTTCAACGAGAGCGGGAGAAAAAACAATATCGCTTGACGATTTATAGACGCTTACTGGCCTCGATCAACCCACGCAGCCGCCACTCAGTGCGGCAACTTTCCATTCGTAGTTAAAACCACTTAAGCCGATTGTGGTTTTATTCAACCGGCGCTAGCGCGTATACGGCCGCAACTTTGATACCGATTGATGTGAGAGAAACCGGCTCACGCTGATGGCCATTGCAACCCCCGGACGGCCGGCGCTGGCGGGCTGTTCCGGGGGGAAGCAATCTCAGCCGGCAGACTGTGCGACGACGAGATTGCCGCGGCGCATTACGACGCCTCGCAATGACGCCGATCAAGTTTTATCTTTGGCGGGTCTTCGTCAGCCGGTGGGGACCAGCTGGGATTGGGTCCCTCTTCACCATCGACTCCGGCTTGCGCCCAGGGTGAAATCGCTTTGCCGGCGACGTCCGAGTTGATCATCGTAGAGACATTAACTTTTGCGAGAGGAAACCTTTGCATCGTCGTATACATCGCCCTGTTGGGCTTGCTGGCGTCGGCATTTCCCGACTGATGTTGATCAGCGCCGCGATGCTCGCATGGATCAGCCACCACGCAGGGGGCCAAGTCTCGGCGGCGGGAACCCCTTCCCTCCAGGCACACCCCACCAACTCCTGCGTCGTTGCCCCAAGACCCAACTCGCTATGGTCGCTTGCTCAATGCTGTTCAAGAAGCCCGAATAGCAATCCCGGATGTCGCGAGTATAATCCCGGAGATAAATACATAATCCTTAAAGACAACAGCGCGCGTAAACCTGCCGCCTACTTGATCGTCCCAACCTTTCCGGTCACAGGGATCGACGACAAGCAGATTTTCCTGCCGCCGATCGTCGATTTTTGGCACTACGGATGGCAGCATGGGCAATCACTGATCGGAAAACCGGCGGCCGAATTGGCACTCGCCATCAACTCCGCGCGCGGGCGGACGCAAAACCAGTTGCACATCCACATCGCCTGTGTGTCGCCGACCGTTGCCCGGGCTTTGGCCAGGGATGCCGATACGATCGGAACAAACCCGGCGACGGCGGTGCGGCTCGCTCTCGGGCCCGCCGACCATATCTACCGAATCATCAAGACGACCGATCTTAGCGGGGCCGCCAGTCCGTTTAATCTGGTTGCCATGATGCCCGGCGCCCGGGCCGACATGGGCAATCAGAGCATCGCCGTCGTCGGATCACCGACTCCCGACACCTATTACGTTCTCGAGACCTCTGCCGGACATGGAAATCCGGGGGCAGCCGAAGAGCTCCTTGACCAGAGCAGGAGCTGCAACGCGTGATCCGCACCGCTCGTTTATCCGAGCCGCGACCGACCCACCCGGCGCTTAGGATCAAAAGCGAATATCCTGCGGCGGCAAGCCGAATTCGGAGCGGCCAAAGATAAACGAGGCGCGCTCGGGATTGTTGCCGGCATGGGCCCGCATCGCGTGCACATCGCGCCAGGCGCGCTGGATCGGGTTGTTCAGAAAGATGCCGTGACCGCCGCTCGCCTCGAACAATAAATCGATTGCGTGCACGCTGCGCGCGATGGCCTTTCCGGAATCCCAGCGACAGCGGGCGCGTGTCGCAAGCGGGATTTCTCGGCCGGCGCGTACCAGGCGCATCATCTCGGCGAAATTAGCGATCGTGCGCTCGCGCGCCGCGCCGATCTCGGCCGCGGCCTCGGCGAGACGGTATTGCATAAACGGGTCTTCGACGGCGCGCGAGCCGTCGCGCACATTGAGCCGCTTGGCGGCCTGCTCGCGAAACATCGTCCATGCGCCCTGCGCCGCACCGATCGCGGGCGTAACGATCCCATACGTAAAGATGAGCCCAAACGGCAGCCGATAGAGCGGTGCCGGGTTGACCGCGCAGCCCGGATGGTTCAGCGCAAAAGCGTCGCGGTAGGAATGGGTGCGGTACCCAGGCACAAACGCGTCAGTGACGACAATGTCCTTGCTGCCGGTGGCGGCGAGCCCCATCACATGCCAGTTATCATCGATCCGATAATCGTGCCGCGGCAACAGGAACACGCGAAGATCCGGCGGCTCGCCGGGCGTGGCCGGCGGCGCGGCGCCGCCCAGCACCGCCCACTGGCAATGATCGCAGCCGCTCGAAAATGACCAGCGGCCCCGCAACCGATAGCCGCCGTCGACGCGCTCGACTTCTCCGGTCGGCGCCAACGAGGTCGACAGCTGAACGCTGTCGTCGTCCCCCCAAACGTCCTCCTGCGCCTGTGGATCGAAAATCGCCAGATGCCAGTTGTGGACGCCAAGGACGCCCAAGATCCACCCGCTCGACCCGCACACCGCGCCGACTTCCATCGCCGCCTGATAGAAGGTGCCGGGATCGAGTTCATAGCCCCCATATCGCTTTGGCTGCAGAGCGCGAAACAACCCTGCTGCCTGGAAATCGGCAAAAGTCTCGTCCGGCATCCGACGCAATTGCTCGGCCGGGGCAGCGCGCTCGCGCAGTGCCGGCAACAGGTCGCGCACGCGCGCGAGATAGCTCTCTGGGGTCATCGGCTTCACGCTCCCGGTCCGGACGCCAACGATTGGTGCGTAACGGCAGACTTCTACTTGCCATGGAGGCGGCCGACAACCGGCGCGAATGCAGTTAGATAAGGTTCAAAAATCGTAAAATAAGAAAAGCCCCACCGCTCTCGGCGCCTCAGCAAATCTTCTACCATCTGGTCGATCGTCCCGATCAGCACAAAGGGACTCTCGAGGATCTCCTCTGGGGTAAGCTGGTTCCAGTGGCGCGCCAGTTCTTCTGCGGCCCGCCGGCGGTCGTCGACGACAACCACACGTTGGACGAGAGGGTTCAGCTCCAAACCGGCGAACCGCTCGCCGGCAACAGCTCGGACAAGCTGAACCCGTTCATCAACCGCTGACACTTTCCATGCCGAGAGATCCGGAAACGTGCCGCCACGGCGAAAGGTGATGCCGGAAAAGCCGATGATGTCGGCTTCGCGTGCGGCGAGCGTCAGCAGCCGATGACCGTTGCCGGCGACGGCGATCGGAGGACGAGGCTGCTGGACGGGGCGAGGGTGGATCTTGTGGCCGGTGACGCGATAATGCCGGCCGGCGAAAGTGACCGGTTCGCCGGTCATCAAGCCTTTGATGATGGCTGTGGCCTCGGCCAACCGCTCGACCCGCGTACCTCCCCTGTCGTAGACCAATCCCGCCCCGTCGTATTCCTCCTTCACATGTCCGGCGCCCAAGCCGAGCTCCAGGCGCCCCTCGGTCAAAAGGTCAACAGTCGCTGCCTCGCGCGCGACCAGTACCGGATGCCGGAAGTCGTTGTTGAGGACGTTCGTACCCACCCGGATCGATGTGGACGCGTCCGCCGCGCTGACGAGAGCGGGAAAAGGTGCCAGGAGTTCGGCAAGGTGATCGGGCACTGTCAGCACGTCGAAGCCGAGCGCCTCGATCCGGCGCGCCTTTTCCGTCCATTCGGCGCGCGAGCGTGACGGCCCGACATTCACCCCAAACCGGAACGGTTTCATGGCGGTGGCTCCGGCGCTTTGCGTCGACCCAACCCCGCCTCCCCCTCCTCCGCAAGCGGGGGAGGGTTAGGGAGGAGGTATGCTGTGTGAGCGGGGGAGATTTCCCGCGCCCCGCTCACGCTCGCGGACGCGCGATTATCCGAGCGGGCCCTGGAAGACCTGGTCGACATAGGTGTCGGAGAGCGGCTCGAGAATCTCCGGCCAGTTGCCGTTGACGGCGCGGCGCTCCGCGGCGGGGCGCACGCGGCCGTCCCACCCGACCTGCTCCATATAGTAATAGAGCTGGATGCAATGGCCGTCGGGATCAAGCGCGAACGCCGAATAATCGATGCCCGGATAAAGCTCGGGCGGGATCGCGTCGATAAATCTAACGCCCTGCGCCTTCAGAAAGTCGAGCGCGGCGCGCAGTTGCGCATAGCTGCCGACCTCGACGCCAAACGACATGCACGTGGTGCGCGGGCTTAGACCCAATATGCCGCGTAGTTCCTTTGGGAACAACCCGAGGCTGTGATGCTCGCTGCCGCAGCGCATGAAGACGCAGCGCGCGCCGCGATAGCGTGCCTCCTCGCTCTTAACAAAGCCGAGCCGCTCCCGATAAAAGGCCTCGGCGCGCTCCACATCATCGACAAACAGGCTCAGCGGGCCGATCTTGGTGATCTTGAACGGCCGCGGCAGCAACACCCCTTCGACATCATAAACCGCCTCGGCCGGGCGCGGCGGGTGATGACCGGATAAGACGTCGATGCCCTTGTCCTGCGCCTCGAACAATTCGGCCCCCTCGGACATCTGGGGCAGCGCCGGCTTTTCATTGAACCCGCGGTAATACATGTCGCGCGGCTTTGACAGTTGGTTCCAGCCGACCTG
>JAFAHP010000694.1 GCA_019237175.1 Alphaproteobacteria bacterium | reverse complement strand
CGCAATTCATAGCTCTTCTCCTGGCCCTTCCGCTTTTGCACCGGTACGCGGCCAAAACCGGATGAGCTGGGCGAAATATCGATGGCGGACGCAACCGGATTGAGGACGCGTGCGGCCACGCTCGCCGATGCGGCGGCGATTGCGGCGATCTACAATGAAGGCATTGCCGATCGTATTGCGACCTTCGAGACCGAGCCGCGCTCGGCCGGACAAATTGCCGAGTGGTTCACCGGACGGCAGCTTGTGATCGTCGCCGAAACCCCAGCAACGGGACCCGTCGCCTTTGCGGCTTCGTTTCCCTACAGCGACCGGGCCTGCTATCGTGGCATCGGCGAATTCTCGGTTTATGTGAGCAGGGATTTTCGAGGCCGCGGCGCCGGCCGCGCGGTGCTCGCCGCGCTTATGGAGGCGGCCAGTGCCGCCGGCTTGTACAAGCTGACCAGCCGAGTGTTTCCGGAGAACATTGCAAGCCGGGCTCTTTTGAAGGGGCTCGGTTTCGAGGAAATCGGAATCCACCGTCGTCATGGGAAACTGGATGGCCACTGGCATGATTGCGTGATCGTCGAGCGGTTGCTGGATACCGGCGGCACCGAGGACCAACGATGAAACGTCCGGTCGTTGTCGCAGCCCTTGGCACCGCGCAGACCCTCGCCTGGGGATCAAGCTACTATCTACCGGCGATCCTGGGCGACCCGATCGTGCAGAGTCTCGGCCTGTCGCGTACCGCTGTATTCGGCCTGTTCTCGGGCGCCCTACTGCTGTCGGCCGTGCTGGGCCCTTCCGTCGGCCGCGCGATCGACAATCGCGGCGGTCGCGGCGTGCTGGCGCTTTCCAATCTGGTTCTCGCGGCGGGGCTCGTCCTGCTCGGTACCGCACAGGGATTTGTCACTCTCGCTATCGCCTGGACTGCGCTCGGCGTTGGTATGGCGACGGGCCTTTATGATCCGGCCTTCGCCACGCTGACCGGGCTCTACGGCCGCGCCGCGCGCGGACCGATCACCGGCATCACTTTGATCGCGGGTTTTGCGAGCACGGTCGGATGGCCGTTGTCGGCCTTTCTCGATGCGCAATTTGGTTGGCGCTGGGCATGCTTGATTTGGGCGGCGCTGCATATTGTGGTCGGGCTGCCGTTGAACCGGTTACTGATCCCACGGGCACCGCCGCCGGCTCGGGCCTCGGAAATGGAGGCGGCGAGTTCGCCGGCGCCGCGCGGCGCAATGGTTATCCTCGCTTTCGTGTTTGCGACGACCTGGTTTGTTACCGGCGCCATGGCAGCGCATCTACCCCGCCTCCTCGAAATCGCCGGCGCCAGCACCACGGCGGCGATCGCGGCCGCCGCCTTGGTCGGACCGGCTCAGGTCGCGGCGCGGCTCGTGGAATTTGGGGCGCTGCGCATGGTGCATCCCCTGGTATCGGCACGTCTAGCCGCTCTGCTCCATCCGGTGGGGGCAGTGATCCTTGGGCTCTTCGGGCCGGGCGCGATCACCGCCTTTACTGTGTTGCATGGTGCAGGCAATGGCCTGTTGACGATCGCCAAGGGGACCGTCCCGTTGGTGATCTTCGGGCCGGTCGGCTACGGGCTGCGCAGCGGCATTCTCGGAGCGCCTGCGCGCGCAACGCAGGCGGCCTCGCCACTGCTCTTCGGCCTATTGATGGATTACATGGGCATCGAGGCGATTGCTGTCTCGGCCGCCCTTAGCTTGAGCGCATTCTTCGCGCTGCTGCTCTTGAAGGCGCAGCCGGCGGCCGCTCCCGTACCCGCCTAACAGGGCTGCCGCAGCTTCCTCTGCGAGGGACCTCAGGGTCGTCGTTGCCAGACGTCTCGGGAGAGGAAAATCGTGGCGGTAGCGCCGGCCAAACAAACGAGCCCGCAGGAGCCGAAGCTCAGTGCCCAGGCGATGAGCTGCGATGTCCCGCCGAACTGATCGAGCGCAACCCCGAATAGGACTGTTCCGAGGAACCCGGCGCCAAAGCCGGCGCAAGAATACACCCCGATCGTTGCCCCTCTGTGTCGGGGAGCAGCGACGGCGAGGACACCCGAAGTGAGATTGGAAAAGTTGCCCTGCACGATGCAGCCGATAGCCACCGCTAGCCATAGGACGGCGACGTAAGAGAGAATCGCTGTGAAGCCGAAAAGGCCACCCGTGACAGCCGAAAGCAGAAAGACAAGGGTGGCGATGTTGCGCAGGCCATAGCGGATCGACAGCTCATTTCCAAGGAAACCGGCAGGAACACCCAGGAAATTGATCAACGCGCCGACCGCCAGCATGATCCAGCCCTCGCTGGGACCTCCGGCCTGATCGGCGGCACAAAACGCGAGAAAGACGATAATCCACTGCCGCAAGCCGATCGAACCCCAGATTGCCGCGGCATAGCCGACGATCAGGACGAGGGCATCGCGGTTGTTAAAGACCGGACCGAAAGCGAACACCGGTTGCCGCTTGTTACCGACACTCGGCTCCGCCCGCGGCAAGGCAGCCCATGCAATGAGGACGCCGACAGAACCTAGGATACCGGCCACAACAAAAGCGCTGCGCCAGCCCAACAGCGTCCCGACCCTGCCGAGGAGGAACGACAGTGACGCACCGATGGTGAACGAACTGCTGTAGAACGCGGCAATTCGCGCACGCATTGTGCCCTCGGCGCCGTGGGTGATCGCCTGCAGACCGGGCATATACATGCCGGCAAGCGCGATGCCGGCGATGGCCCGGAATCCGAGCGCCGGAAGCAGACTGTCGCACAGGGCGACACCAAAACAGGACAGCGCGCCGAGCACGCTCGATGCGAGATAGATCCGCCGGGCGGGCTGGCGATCGGTCAGGCTGACCAAAGGCACGACGGCCAGCATGTAACCTGCGGACATGATTCCGACGAGCCACCCGGCTTGCGTGTTGGTCAGGGACCAAGCCTCGATGAATTGCGGGAGGAGCGCCGGCACGGTCGAGTATCCCGCCAGGCCAAGGATTTCGGCGCCGCATACCGCAGCAACAATTGCTGCCGAAGGTCCAGCCCGGACGGAGCTAGCGTTCAGACCCATTCACAAGATTCCTCAGCCGACGACGGACCACTACTGTGCCGTCACACCGGCGAAGGCCGGTGTCCAGGGCAGAACTGGTTCCCGGCCTTCGCCGGGAAGACGAGGAGGGAGGCCGAACTGAATCGTCTGAATGTGTCAGAGCACTAGCCGTACTCACCGTGCGCCAGTTTCGCTCAATGCTGGTCGATCTTAGTGGCCGATCGCGGGTTGGGCGAGTGGTGACGTCATCCTTCGACGGTTTCTAGCCAACACCTGCGATAGTGAGAACGCCGATTATGGCGAACAAGACGGCGGCTGTGATGCGGATGACTTTCACCGGTAGCTTGTCGGCGATCCGCTCGCCGATGAGCACGGCGGGGATGTTCGCCAGC
>JAFAHP010000196.1 GCA_019237175.1 Alphaproteobacteria bacterium | reverse complement strand
AGCACTCGCGAGCGTGGCCCCAATGGCATGATCCGTCAAGCCACACCCGCCGCCGTTGCGCCTTGCCGGTCTCCGGGAACCCCAGGCAGCACCGCATCGAATTCAGATCGAGCGTGAGCCGGCTCACACTCGGCTTCACGGAGCCGGCCTATTCTCTTGGCATCTCCCGCGGTAAGCGGGGCTGGGGTCTTTGCCAAGATGATCGAGCGCGGAATTTTCGCCACTATGGGCCGCCGTCAACGAAGCTTGCGAGTGGTCGCCGGATCGTTGCGGTCGGCTCCCGCCAACGCTTTGACCGTCATCCATCGGTCTCCGCATCGCGCCATATGGGCCGGGATCGCGGTTGCTGCGGGTGCGTGCCTGTTATTCTATGCCGCTGACTATGGCGTTCCGAACGCTCGGTCCGCCGCTGTTCACGAGGCTCGGGCGATAGCGGAACAGGAAGACGGTGTTTTTTGTGAAAAGTACGGAAGGCCTTTCGGGACTCGGGCGGTTACGGCCTGTCTTGGGGATTTGATGAACATCAGGGCGAATGAACGCCAGCGCACGCTCGACGAGTTCGGCACTTTTTGGGGGTTGACGCGCAGCTCGGTACCAAACTCCAAGATGCATCAAAAGCTCAATCTCCCCGGATCGGACCATTCTTAGTGTGGATATCCCCGTAATCCACAAGATGTGGAACCAGAATGAAGTAGGAACATGAAAAAATGGTGATATATGGAGGGCCGCTTCTATCACGGAGACGGTCGTCCGATGGAGTTTCTCAAGAACGTATCCGTCAAGCTGCATGCAACGGGGTTGGCGGCGGCGGTCATTGTGTGGGTGATGGCAGTAGCAGCAGTCGCTACCTTTGGACGGGGACAACTCGCGTTGAGTGTGCTTTTGTTGCTCAGCGGTGGAATCTTATTGATCATGTACGTGGCAGGTCGATCATAACCGTCGAGCTCTCTTGGGAGCGGCGAGAATGGGCACACCCTCCTTCACCCCGATCCTCGATGCCGCGCGTACCCGGATTGGCGCGGCGGCGCTCGAAGCGCGGCTGGTGCAGCCGCGCACGCCGGCCGAACTGAGGGCGGCGCCGGACGACCGCTACCTGTCGCAAATGGAGCTGCGGATCTTTCGCGCCGGGCTCAAGCACAGCCTGGTCGACGCCAAATGGCCAGCCTTCGAGGAAGTTTTTTTCGGTTTCGAGCCGCGCCGCGTGCGGGCGATGCCGGACGAAGCGCTCGAAGCCCTGCTCGCCGACCGCCGTCTGATCCGCCATTGGGGCAAGCTCAAATCGGTGCGTGACAATGCCGCCGCGATGATCGCGGTGGCCGAGGAGCACGGCAGTTTTGGCGCCTGGCTCGCCGACTGGCCGGGTACCGACATCGTCGGGCTGTGGGAGGCGCTGGCCAAGCGCTTCAGTCAGATGGGCGGCAATTCCGGCGCCTCTTTTCTGCGTATGGTCGGCAAGGACACCTTCGTCCCGACACACTCGGTCACGGCGGCAATGCAGCGCTGGGGTGCCGTTGCGACCGCCCCCAAAAGCCGCAGGGATCGTCAGGCCGTCCAGGACTGCTTCAATGGTTGGGCCGCCGAAACCGGGCGCCCACTGTGTCAGCTGAGCCTGATCCTCGCCGCTTCCACCGAGGACTGATCGGTGCCGATACGCGGCGCATATCAAGGGCGCGGCGCCTGAGCGAGATGGCGCTTCTGTAACAGCGCGTCAGCAATCTCAACAAAGCCGCGGCCGCCTCCGCCTCTTGTCACCCAGTGCGGCGGAGTCGCCATCCGGTCGACGTAATTCCGAACGCCGGCGACACCGACCGCGTTCGGAAAGAAGCCAAACATCGGCTCGTCGTTCATCCCATCGCCGACAAAGACAAACGCGCCGCGGTCGTGCTCGATGTCGAGGGCAAACAACTCCCTCATCATCCTGCGGGTCATCACGAGCTTGTCAAAACCGGCAAACCAGCCCAGCACCCACATCGAATTGACGGCGGTGCGGGCGCCCGCCTGGGCAAGATGAGCGACAATCAGATCGCAGGTCGGTGGTCCGGGGTTGCGGAAGGCGAGCGTCGTCTCGCGCCAGCGCTGATCGGCCGACACCTCGCATCCCGCCACCCCTCGTCGGATCTTTTCGGCGAGCTGGGCCAGCCGCGCACCATCGCGGGAACGTTCGGCGTCGGGCGCCCAATACCGGCGTTCGGTCAGCGCGGCTGCGCGGTTGTAGCGGAAACACAGCCCTCCATTCTCACCGATCACCGCGGCGACCGGCCACATCCGGCACATCAGGTCGCACCAGCCGGCGGGGGCCGCAGTGACCGGTATCACGCGATACCCGGCGTCGTGCAACCGCTCGATAGCCTCGTAGGTGGCGGCCGGCAAACGCGGCCCAGTGGTCAGGGTATCGTCGACGTCGGTCAGCACCCAGCGGATCTCGGCGAGGCGGTGGCTCGGAAATTGTTCGAAAGGCTGCATCGTGCCTGCCGCTAGCGAGAGGGAAACCCTTTCCTTACATATGCTCTCTGTGCTAGCGCACGCCCATATCGTACGTGGTGCGTCACGGGGTGTGACCGCAACCAGCGCGGAGAGAAGTGGCGATGCAGAGCCAAAGTCGGTTTTTCGACGATCTCGCCCGCGTCGCCGCGGGTGCCGTCGGTACAATTTCCGGGGTCAGGAGCGAAATCGAAACACGCTTGCGCGAACAGCTCGAACGCGTGCTCGCAGGAATGGACCTGGTGACCCGAGACGAGTTCGAGGCAGTTAAAGCAATGGCGGCAAAAGCCCGCAGCGAGCAGGAGGATTTGGCGAGGCGCGTTGCCGAACTCGAAAATACCATCGCCGCTCTGCATGGCGGCACCACATCGCATAACGCGTCGGCTGCGGAGCCGCCGGATTTTAGCTAAAGCTTTTTATCGCGTCGCCCGAAGGAGCGTTCGATGACCTCCGTTGCCACTCCTGAACCAGTCGCCTTTTTCGGCAATCCGATCGATCTGGTCCAAGAGATCGTCGCCGCCAACGACTGGGCTCACGACCGGGCCAGCGAAGAAGAGTTGGTGGTCGAGATTTCGGGGCGCTGGTGCGACTATCGCCTGTATTTCGTGTGGCAGGAGGAGCTCTGCGCCATGCACTTCTCGTGCAGCTTCGACATGAAGGTGCCGAAGAGCCGGCGCGCAGCCGCCTATGAGCTGTTGGCGCTGGTCAACGAGAAGCTGTGGCTCGGTCATTTCGACCTGTCGACGGACGACGATTCGCCAACGTTCCGCCATGCCGCGTTGTTGCGAGGGATCGGCGCTGGCAGTGCCGAACAGGTCGAAGACCTTGTTGATATAGCGCTATCGGAATGCGAACGTTTCTACCCGGCTTTTCAACTGATCCTCAAGGGAAAGCGGCCGCTTGAAGCGATTGCCGCGGCGTTGATCGATCCGGTCGGAGAAGCGTAAACGGAGGCGCCGGGCGTGCCGGTCGACCACGGCGCTGCGACGAGGATCGTGCTGCTCGTCGGCTGCGGCAAGATGGGATCAGCACTGTTGCGTGGGTGGATCGCCAACCATGCCGCGTCGCAACTTCTTGTCGTCGAGCCGGAGGGGCCGCCGCCGGGGCTCGCCGACGCGCCCAATGTCCTGTGGCGCCGCACGCCGGAAGAGCTGCCGGAAACCGCCGCACCCGAGGCGGTCGTGTTTGCGGTCAAACCGCAGATCCTCGACGACGTGCTTCCCAGCTATCGTCGTTGGACGCACGGGCAGACGCTGTTTGTTTCGATCGTTGCGGGTAAGACCATTGCCGGGATAACGCGTCGGCTCGGCGAGGCATCGCTGGTTCGGACAATGCCGAACACGCCGGCAGCCATCGGTCGGAGCATCACCGTAGCTTGCGCCAATGAGCGCGTATCGGTCGAACAACGCCGCTTTTGCGACGAGTTGCTTGCTGCCGTCGGTGAAAGCGCTTGGATCGAGGACGAGGCGCTGCTCGATGCTGTAACAGCGGTTTCCGGAAGCGGCCCCGCTTATGTCTTTCTGCTGATCGAGGCGCTTGCGCGAGCAGCAGAGGTGCTGGGCTTGCCGCCAACCCTCGCCTTACGGCTGGCCCGCAGCACGGTAGCAGGCTCGGGCGAACTCGCACGCCTGTCGAGCGAGAGCCCGGCCCAACTGCGCGAGAATGTCACGAGCCCAGGGGGTACAACCCGCGCCGCACTCGACATCTTGATGGCCGACGGCGGGCTCACCGCACTGATCATGCGAGCGGTCGCCGCTGCCGCCGCACGCTCGCGCGAATTGGCAAGCTGAGCCGTGGCCAGGCGCCGGCGGAGCGGCACCACCGCATCCGGCGGCGACAAACCCGCAGCTGTTGCGAGCGAGTCTGACCGGATCATCGATGCCGCCCTCGCCCGGATCCCAATAGAAGGGTGGCGCGGGCTGTCGCTGGCTTCTATTGCCGCCGCATCTGGATTGCCGATCCTGCGCGTCTATCGCAATTTTCCCTCCAAGCAGGCGATCCTCGGCGCCTTCTTCCGGCGGATCGACGAGGCGGTACTCGCGGACGCGCCGACAGCCGAGGAAGGTGAACGAGCGCGGGACCGGCTGTTTGATCTGATGATGCGGCGTTTCGACGCACTGCGCCCCTACAAACCCGCTCTCGAAATACTGCGCCGCGAGTTGCCTGCCGACCCGGTCTCGACGCTGGTCGCCGCGGGCGCTCTGTTGCGATCGATGCGGTGGATGCACGAAGCGGCCGACATTACGACCGGGGGGATCCGCGGCGCGCTTGCGATAAAGTTAACGAGCGCGGCATACATGGCGACTATGTCGGTGTGGCAGCGCGACGATTCGGCCGATCTTGGACGGACGATGGCGGCGCTCGATGCGCGTCTGCGTCGGGTCGAACGTTGGCTGCCGACGGTTCGCTTGTCGCGGGAAAATAGGTCGGCTCGCCCCGCCTAAAATTGCTGCGGCGCAAAAAACTTTCTTGACCCCGGGCGGCAAGCGCACATATTTTGGTCGTTGTGCACCGCACAATAGCAACCCCCCTAAACGGATCCCTACCATGGCAGAAGCCCGTCCGAGCTTTTTTGACAATTTCGACGTTACCAAGATGATGACCGACTTCCGCTTCCGTCCGTTCGACGTTGAAGCATTGATGGCATGTCAGCGCCGGAACATCGAGGCGCTGAGCCAAGCCAATCAGCTTGCGGTCGAGGGCGTGCAGGCGGTAGCGCGGCGCCAGATCGAAATGGCCCGCCAAGCGCTCGAAGACGTCTCTGTGCTTTTCCGCGAACTGGCGCAGCCGGCCTCTACCGAAGATCGCATCGCCAAGAACACCGAATACGCTAAGCAAATGTTGGAGAAAAGCGTCATCCACGGCCGCGAAATCACCGAGCTTGCGGCCAAGGCCGGAACCGAGGCGGCCGATGTGCTGCGCAAGCGCGCAAGCGAGAGCCTCGACGAATTGCGCGACATAGCAAAGCAGCAGAGCGCACGCTAAGCCATCCGGCAGCTACGGGCGGAAGGCCGCACCGCGATGCGGCGCGGCCTTCGATTTATTTCCGGCCGATCGTCCGGGGCCGAAATCACGATCACCGCGGCAGGTGAACGCGCGCGCGCAAACCCCCGTGGGGGGACGTTTCCAAACGGACATCACCGCCATGACCGCGGGCCACGTCGCGCGCGATCGTCAACCCTAGTCCCACTCCGCCGGTCGACGGGTTGCGCGACGGATCGAGGCGTACAAACGCGCGAAACACGCGGTCTCGGTCTGCCGGGGCAATTCCGGGGCCGTCATCATCCACGAGGATGTCGAGCCCGTCGTCATCTTCGGCCGCGGTCAACCAGACATGAGCGCCGTAGCGGCGCGCGTTGTTGACGAGATTGATAAGGCAGCGCTTCAACGCGTTGGGTCGAACTGGGAGCAGATATTCAACTGGCGCATCGAGCGACAGCGAGGTCCCTTCGCGTCGCATCAACGCCGCCACGTCTTCCAGCAGCAGCGACAAATCGGTTTCCACCGGTATTTCGCTGCCTTCGCCGCGGGCGAAGTCGAGGTAGCCGAGAACCATATGCTCCATTTCGGCCACGTCGGATTTCAACTCCTCGACCGCGGGATCGCCGCCCAGAATTTCCAACGCGAGCTTCATTCGCGTCAACGGGGTGCGCAGATCGTGCGATACGCCGGCCAGCATCTGGGTTCGCTGCCGGATTTGACGCTGGATGCGGTCGCGCATTGTCATAAACGCAACCGCGGCACGACGGATTTCGATGGCGCCTTCGACCTTGAAAAACGGCACGTATCGGCCTTTCCCAAAATTGTCGGCCGCCGTCGCCAGGCGTCGCAAGGACTTGACTTGATTGCGTAAAAATAGTGTCGCAATGGAAAGCAGGACGAGCGAAGATCCAACCATCCACATAATAAAGATGTAGTTGGTATAGCTGTACAGCTGGTTCCATGGGACCTCGCCGATCAATACGCCGCGCTGGAGCTGCACCTCGATCCGCAGACCATTGACGTCATTGAAGCCTGCAATTCGCCAGGGCAGATTAACCCTTCCTTGCAGCGCTTGGGTTAACTGGCTTTCGAGCCGTGTGCCGCTCGGCGGTGTCGCGGGCGGCAGTCGTGCGCCGCGCTCAAGAGTGAAATGAATCTCGGTCAGTGCCCCGGCGCGTGCGAGCATTCGGTTAACGACCGCCTCCGAGGCGGCATGATCGAGCGCTTCGGCCATCAAACCGACGTCGGCGACAACCCCGGTGGAAAGCCGCCACGAAATGGCAGCCCAGTGCCGATCGTAAAAGATCCAGGTGGCGATCGCCTGCAGCAACAGCAACGGCATTATGACGATCAGCAGCGACCGGCCGAACATCGTCCGTGGTAGAACGCGCTTGATCCATCCGCGCGGCTGGATGTCGCGCCGGCGCCAAACTTCAGCATCGGCCTCGTCCGGCGGCTCGACCGTCACCGGGACCGGTCGGTCGTCAGTCCGGCTTGAGGACATAACCAGTACCACGAACCGTCTGCAGATAGCGGGGGAAGCGCGGATCGCGTTCGATCTTGCGGCGCAGCCGGGTCATTTGGACATCGACATTGCGCACATTGCCGCTGAACTGTGCGGAAAGCGATAACTCCTCGCGCGAGACCGCCGCCCCTGCCCTCTCTGCCAGACCGGCAAGGAGTGCCGTTTCGGCCGCCGTCAGATGGATCACTTCGCTGCCGCGGAACAACTCGCTGCGCGCGAGATCGAAGCGACAGCCGCCAAAGCGAATTTCGCGCGGCGGCGCATCGATTGCCGGGCGGCGTTGCAGCAGATTGCGGATGCGCAATACCAATTCGCGCGGTTCGAATGGCTTTGACAAATAGTCGTCGGCTCCCTGTTCCAACCCGTTCACGCGATCTTCCGGCTCTGCCATCGCCGTCAGCAGCAGAACCGGCAGGCGGTGTTCGCGGTTCAAATCGCGCGTTAAAGCGAGCCCGCTCTCGCCCGGCAGCATTACGTCGAGCACGATGAGATCGAAAGCAAAGCTCGCGAGATGTCGGCGTGCCTCGGCGGCGTCAGCGGCGGTGGTAATCCGAAACTCGTTTTCCGATAAATAGCGGCGCAGCAATTCGCGCAACCGAGCATCGTCATCGACGATCAAAAGATGCGGTTCGACATCACTCATCGCGTATCGTTGGCCGCTGGTTATACCGCTTGCCGCCGGAGCCATCATCGAAGCGCCGGCGATCGCCGGCATCAGCGATGATCGACAACAATACCTTACGAAATCCCTCGACGGCGGCAGCGCCCGCCTGACGATAAGCCTCTGCGACGCGGGCGCGTTGCGGCGCCGACACTTCCCGCTCGAGCGCGCGCCCCTCGGATGTCAGCTGGAGTCGGCGCTGGCGCCGGTCGTAGGGACCCGGCTGCTGAGCAATAAAACCTTGGTGCACGAGCTCGCTCAAAACCCGACTTAAACTCTGCTTTGTTATATGCAGGATGGCGAGCAGTTCGCTGACCGTCATTTGCGGATGGCGCCCGACAAAGTGGATTACCCGATGATGGGCTCGTCCAAAACCGTAACGAGACAAAATCGCATCGGGCTCTGCGGTAAAGTCGCGATAGGCGAAAAACAACAGCTCGATACCCTCCCTGACCTCGTCCTCGCCCGGGGAAATCGGCTCGGAAGAGCGCAGTTTTATGTCAGACATATTGACTTATCTCGCAACCTTGCTTACCGTTCGAGCGTCTACTGGACTATAAAGCTCTATGCCTCGGTACCGGCTTCGCAATCCGACGGGCTGGTCCTGATATCGGCGCAAGGAAACAACCATGTCCATGATCCCCTTCGACGACCGCGACGGCTTCATCTGGTATGACGGCCGCCTCGTTGCCTGGCGCGACGCCAACCTGCACGTGTTGAGTCATGGTCTGCATTATGCAAGCTGCGTCTTCGAAGGCGAGCGTGTCTATAACGGGACAGTCTTTTGTCTCGACGAGCATAACGAGCGCTTGCGGAATTCGGCTCGGATCCTCGGTTTCGAGGTTCCCGCCTCGATGGACGACTTGGCGCGTGCGACCGAGGAGGTGATCCGCGCCAACAACATCGTCGAGGGCTATGTCCGCCCGATCGCCTGGCGCGGCAGCGAGCAGATGGGCGTGTCGGCGCAGGCGACCAAGATCCACCTGGCGCTCGCCTGGTGGGGAGACTGGACGTCATACTTCTCCCCCGAGGCGCGCGCCAAAGGCATCCGCATGCGCCAATCGCGGTGGTCGCGGCCGGCGCCGAACACCGCGCCGGTCCACGCCAAGGCGACCGGCCTCTACATGATCTGCACGATGGCCAAGCACGAGGCCGAGGCGCAGGGCTTCGACGACGCGTTGATGCTCGATTGGCGCGGCCAGCTCGCCGAAGGCACCGGCGCCAACCTCTTTCTCGTCATCAACGGCGAATTGCACACGCCCACGCCCGATTGCTTTTTGAATGGCATTACACGACAGACGGTGATCGGCCTTGCCAAAAGGCGCGGCATCAAAGTTGACGAGCGCGCGATCATGCCCGAGGAACTGGCCAAGGCCGACGAGGTGTTCCTGACCGGCTCGGCGGCCGAGGTGACGCCTGTCGGCGAGATCGTCGGCGACATCGGCAATTACCGCTTCACGCCCGGCACGATGTGCCGGCTGATGCAGGAAGATTTCGACCGCGCCGTCGGCAAGAAGGTCGCCGCCACCGCCGCGTAGCCGTGCGATACATCAGACGCCAATGTTGGCGGAGGCAATTTTGAGCGACGAACGCACCGACCTGATCCTTAGCATGTTGCGAGCGATCCGCGCCGAGCAAGCAGCACAACGCGAGAAGCTCGACGAGATTATCATCCGCCTGGGCAGGCTCGAGCGCGAGGTCGCCGGCTTGCACGAAGACTACGCCGGCTTGTCGGTGCGGCTCGACAATCTCGACCGTCGCGTCGCTCGGATCGAACATCGGCTGGAGCTGGTCGA
>JAFAHP010000185.1 GCA_019237175.1 Alphaproteobacteria bacterium | reverse complement strand
CATCGCCGCCTCTTGATCCTTCGGTTTGCACGGGGCAAAGCCAAATCCGCACTGCCCGATCGCCACCGACGTCACGCCGTGCCAGCCCGACATGGTGGCGTAAGGATCCCAGTTCAGCTGCAAGTCGTAATGGTTGTGCAGGTCGATGGCCCCGGGTGCGACGATGCATCCGGTGGCGTCGACCTCCTTCTTCGCCGTGGCCTTTATGCGGCCGCTGATCATGGCGATTTTTCCTTGCTTGATCGCCACATCGCCGCGGTAAGCCGGGATCCCACCCGTTCCGTCTACTATCGTACCGTTGCGGATTATCAGGTCGTATTCGGCCATGTTCTCTTCCTCCTCACTCGGGGTCCAGGGGTGTCCTTGATGACAAGAAAGAACATTTCGCCCGTACGATGCCAATCTAGCCCTCTGTGCAAGCCTGGTCAAAGTTGACTGCACATTTGGCAAAATCTGCAATCGAGCTCGGTTCTGGCCGTCGCCCTGGCTGCTCAAGTACTGGAATTCGCTGGCAAACGGCTGCTCGGCGCGGACAAGCGCCTGGGAACGATCAGAGCGCGTGTCTCGATGACCGATATTCCCGGCCCGATAATGACAGTCTTCCGCAGTATCAGTTGATCGCTGCGCCCTGTCTCCCGGGGGTGAGACAGGGCGCGTTAATGAAACCGTGGCTTGACTTTTTCGCACAGGAGCCGAAGCGAGTTCATGATCCGATCGTTGGGGATCCTGGTGCCGCAGTTCAGTTCGGCGAGAATGCCGTCGAGGCCCAGCTCATCGCGCAGTTGCATGAGCCGGTCGGCGACCATTTCGGGCGTGCCGACGATGATCTTGTCGCGCAATGCCTCGTCATAAGTGATGTCGCGCAGCCGCCGGCCGCGCGCGGCCCGGTCCTCGATCGCGCGCACGCCCGCTTGGGTCGCCGACTCCTCGAGCCGCTCACCGAGAAAGCGGTAGAAATACATGATGCTCGCTTCCGGCTCCGAGCGTGCAGCCTCCGGCGTCGCGCCGACATAGACTGGGGCGCGCAAAAACACCTTGCCCTCGCCGGGATGCCCCGCCGCCTTCCATGCGTCGCGATAGGCGCGAATGTTGGGGGCCAGCTCCGACAAGGTCCCAAGGCGCACCGCGACAAAGATCGGCACCCCGCGTGTGCCGCTCTCGACGAAGGTGTCCGGGCTGTTGGCGGCAATGCGGATATCGGGATAAGGATTCTGATAAGGCTTTGGCGACTGCCGCACGTTGTCGAAGTGGTAATATTTACCGTGGAACGAAAACGCGTCCTCGGTCCAGGCGCGCTGCAGGATTTCGAGCACCTCGGCAAAGCGCTCGCGGCTCTCGCCATAGTTTATGCCGTAAGCCTGGTAAACCCGCGGGAAGCCGCTGCGGCCGACACCGAAAATCAGTCTTCCCTTGCTGATCTGATCGACCGTGGCGGCTTCCTCGGCGAGCCGCAGCGGGTGGCACAAGGGCAAGACCTGGACGGCGGTGCCGATTTTGATGTGTTTGGTGCGCGCGGCGATGGCGCTGGCGATAGTCATCGGGGCCGCCAGCACCGAGCGCTCCGGGGCGGTGTGCAATTCGGCGAGCCACATCGCGTCGAGGCCCCAGCGTTCGGCCGCATCGATTTGCCGGAACGACTCATCGAAAGCCGCCTCCTGGCTGGTGCCCGGCGGGCGGTGAAATTCGTGAAACATGCCGAACTCGAACGCCATTTGCTGCCCCTTTCTACACTACCGGCACCGTCCGATCGCCTGCGCGCTGCCAACAATCCGCGCCCGGCGCATGGTATCACCAGACGTCCGTCACATTAGGTGCGCCAGGGCACCCTGACCAGCCTGGAATTGTCGGGTTGCGAGGTTACGAGGCTGGTCATGCCCCAATCGAAGCCCTTTACGGGGTCGAGCTCGGCGATGTCACGCTCGGTGATCAGCGACGGTGCCGTCGCGAGTGCTTGAAACCAATTGCATCTCGAACCAAGAGGTCAGGAAAAAGCCCTTTCGACGGCGATGGGGCACCCCTGCCGCCTCATTCCGCTCGGCTCGCACCGCGGCCGAGAGCCGGACCCAAAAGCCTGTTGCGGTTGGCGGGGCGTCGTGATTCACGGCATCGGCACGGCCGCGATAGCGCCATTGAGTTGGGCTCCGTCAGCTACCGACGCCCGGAGCATACTTCGTGATAGGGGCGCGGGCTCGGCAAGCGGTATAGTGAGGCTCGTGAGGGTCATGCAACGGCCGGGCCGCGAGGGCGCTCACCACCAAGCAGGAGGGGTCAAATCATGGCGAATTACAGGGTTATATCATCGGACAACCACGTGTTCGAGCCGCCGGACCTGTGGACGAGCAGAGCCAAGCCGGCATTCAAGGACCGGGTCCCGCAGCTCGTGCGCGAATATGATGGCGATTGGTGGTTCTGCGACGGCCACCGGACGATCGGGCTGGCCGCCGGGGCGCAGACGGGTATGCGGTTTGAGGCCCCGGAGCAGATGGTCCGGACCACGACCTTTGATAAAGTCCGGCCCGGCGGCTACGTCCCTGACGAGCACCTCAAGGACATGGACGCCGATGGGGTGGATGTAAGTATTGTCTATCCCACGGTCGGTCTGCTGCTGTACAGCGTGCCG
>JAFAHP010000809.1 GCA_019237175.1 Alphaproteobacteria bacterium | reverse complement strand
GTCGAGATCAAGGGCCGCAAGGTTCGGGCATTCTCCCGCGCGGCGCGGAGGGCACTGACGATCGAGGTCGGATTGTCGGCATCGACGACGTAAAAGCGCAGGACACTGTCGGCGGTGACTCTCCTGCCTGTGGCAAAAAAGCGCTCTTCGTCCGAGTTCAGCTGGATGATCGAGCGCCAATTCTGGGTGCCATGACTGTCGCGCGAGAAGGTTTCGTAGACGTCGAGGATGCGCGCCAGGTTCTCGGCGCGCTCGACATAGCGCGCGAGCCAAAAGATGCAATCCGCGTAGCGGGAAAGCAGAACGTCAACCAAGGACCCAGGTATCCTTTGAGCCGCCGCCCTGCGAGGAATTGACGACCAGCGAGCCGCGCTTCAGCGCCACGCGCGTCAACCCGCCGGGCAATACCCAGGTGCCCGAGCCGGTCACCGCAAACGGCCGAAGATCGACGTGGCGCGCTTCGATGGCGCCGTCGATCAAAGTCGGCGACACCGACAAGTTTATACAGGGCTGGCTAATGTAATTTTCAGGATCGGCAAGCAGCTTTTCGCGGCACGCTTCGAGTTCGGCAACGCTGGCCTTTGGGCCGACGGTGATGCCGTAACCGCCGGCTTCGCCGACCGGCTTGACGACCAATTCGGCGAGATGATCGAGCGTGTAGCGCAACGCTTCCGCTTCGCGGCAAATATGGGTCGGCACATTTTGTAGAACCGGCTCCTCGCCGAGGTAATAACGGATGACGCGCGGCATGTAGGCATAGACCGCCTTGTCGTCGGCCACACCGGTGCCAATCGCATTGGCGAGCGCCACATTCCCCGCGCGATAAGCGCGCATCAGCCCGCGCACGCCCAACAGGCTTTCCGGGTTGAAGATTTCGGGATCGAGAAAATCGTCGTTGAGGCGGCGATAAATCACATCGACGCGGGCGAGCCCGCCGGTGGTGCGCATCCAGACACTCTCGTCCTCGACCACGAGATCGGGCCCTTCGACGAGCGGCACGCCCATTTCTCGGGCGAGGAAAACATGCTCGAAATAAGCCGAGTTGTAGGTTCCCGGCGAAAGCAGCACGACCTGGGGATCGCCCGCCCCGGGCGGCGCCATTTCTAAGAGGGCTGCAATCAGCCGGGCGCCGTAATTGTCGATCTCGCGCAGCCCGATATCGTCGAAGAGGTCGGGAAACGCGCGCAGCATCATGTGCCGGTTCTCGACCACGTAGCTGACCCCCGACGGGGTGCGCGCGTTGTCTTCGAGGACAAGGAATTGGCCCCTTTCATCGCGCACGATATCGGTGCCGCAGATGTTGACATAAGCCTTGTGCGGGAGGTCGACGCCGCGCATCTCCGATCGGTAATTGCGGTTGCCGAGGATCAGAGCGCGGGGGACGATGCCGTCGCGCAGCAAGTGCTGGTCATGATAAATGTCGTCGAGCATCAGATTGATCGCGGTGATGCGCTGAATGATGCCGGTTTCGAGATGCCTCCACTCTTCGGCCGAGAGCACCCGCGGCAGCACATCGAACGGCAGAACCCGATCGATCGTCTTGGCGTCGGAATAGACCGTAAAGGTGATGCCGAGATTGTAAAGCTCGGCATTGGCAGCGGCGGCGCGGTGGTTTAACGCCTCGATCGACAACCGCGACAGGCGCTCGCGCACCACCGCACTCGCCGAGCTTTTCAGCATCTCGCAGTAAAAGCCGCCCGGATCGTAACCATCGAGGATCGTGCGATCCATCTGCCCACACGCGTTCGAATGCGCCGACTGACGGTACGCATAATTTGCGCCAACCGCCAACGCGCACGCGCGACAACCGACAAGTGATCAATTTCTATGCTGAACTGGTTTCCTTCACGCTACACCGCCCAATTCGTCGTCATTACCAAAGGCCGGTATCAACGACGCATGTCACGCCCCGCCATCCCATGGGCCTTCAGCCCACGGACTAGTTCCGTGGGCCCATGTCTGCCATAGACACCCGCCGGAGTTTATCCTCGGGCCGGCCAGAGGCCGGGCCCGTGGGCTGGTATGGTCAATACCGAGATCCTATGTCCCGGGATTTACAACGCCTGTTTTCAGGATCTCGTCGGGTGCACCGTCTGGCGACGTCGTGCTTACCCCGCCTATCGCGCCGAGCCGGCTCGCCCGTCGGCGGCGATTTC